>JAFUYA010000057.1 GCA_017477025.1 Bacteroidales bacterium
ACTATCTCAACCGGAGGATTCGCTACCACAAGCGGCAATATGGGAATTTATTCCGATAAGATTCAATGGACGATAATGTTGTTTATGTTCCTTAGCGGAATAAGTTTTTTCTTAATTGTCAATTTTATCAGGGGAAAATTCCGCTCCGTTTTTACAAATGAGCAGTTAAGATACTACACATTACTGGCTTTATTTGTCAGTTTGTGCTTTGTTTTCTATTGGTCGGTACGTTCTGATATAACTTTTGCGGACAAGATTCGCTCTTCATTGTTTTATTCCGTTTCAATGGTTTCCTCAACAGGTTATGATCTGCAATTGTCTTCACCGGGAGATTTTGTTGTTACATGTCTGCTGTTGCTGATGTTTATAGGCGGCTGCTCTGCTTCCTCATCCACGGGATTAAAAGTAATACGTGTGATAATTCTTTTCCGTTTTGCAAGAACGGCTTTAACGAAAATTTTCCACCCTCATGCAGTTGTACCTGTAAAATATAATAAACAATCGGTAAGTGAAAACGATATAGAACGTGTTTTCGGATTTTTCTTCCTTTATATTGTAGTTTTTATTCTTGGAGTTTTCATATTAAGTTGTTTAAATAACGATTTCTCACTTTCCGTATACATGTCGGCAGCCAATTTGGGTAATATAGGACCTGTTGTAGGCGGATACGTAGGACAATTTTCGTATTCACAACTGAATATTGCATCGCAGTTGTTTCTTATTCTGATGATGCTTTTGGGCAGATTGGAAATATATTCATTTTTAGTTATTTTTTCCAAACGAATTTATAAAAGATGATCAGCGTTACAAAACATATTAAACCATACAGCAATATCAGAATGGCAGTCAATACGATAAAAATACTGGGACTGCTGCTTATGATGGAAGGTTTATTCATGTCCGTATGCTCTCTTGCTTCCATAGGAGCAAATCAACAAGATGCAGTCAAATATACTTTGATTGGAGCATCCGTTACATTTGTGACGGGATTCTTTCTTTGGTTCCCTTTTAGGAAAAATACATTGGAAATAGACAAACGAACAGGTTTTCTGATAGTTACACTTATTTGGGTAATTTTTTCATTATTCGGCTTACTACCCTCTTATTTGGGCGGTTATATTCCTTCTTTCGTAGATGCCTTCTTTGAAACGATGAGCGGTTTTACCACAACGGGTTCATCGGTTGTAGATGATGTGGAAGCACTACCCTACTCTATAGGACTATGGAGAGTTATGACACAATGGATTGGCGGTATCGGTATCATAGTTATTATGCTTTCCGTTATCTCTTTATCAGGAGGCGGAGGAATGAGTCTTTTTTCAGCGGAAGTTGCCGGAGTTGATAAGAGTAAAATATCTCCTCACATACGAAAAACCGCCATTGCAATATTAACAATCTATACTTCTTTGACTGTTATTTATTTTCTTTCCTACTATTTCCTACAAATGAGCCTGTATGATGCAATTTGCCACGCTTTTACTACAGTAGCAACGGCAGGACTTTCATCAAAAAATAATTCCGCAGTGGCTTTCTCGGACAGAATCCAATGGGTGATGATCTGTTTTATGTTTATAAGCGGACATAATATGTTGTTTATCTATTCACTGATAAAAGGCAGAATAAAAGATATTAAAAAAAGTGAGGAAATGAAAGTGTATTGGACGACGTTTATTGTCATTTCTTCCATAATATTTTTGATTATAATACTACATCAAAACATATATTCTCTCAACGGAGAGATCTTGCTGAGCAATCTGAAAAATTCAATGTTCATGACCATATCCGTTCTGACCTCTACAGGATTAATAAATTGCGAATATAACCTTTGGCCTGTAGGTGCAGTATTAATTTTGATAATTCTTATGAACAGCGGAGCAATGTCAGGCTCTACCTCAGGAGGTTTGAAGTTGGTAAGAATGATGGTATTATTCAAGAATGCAAGAAATACAATCCTGAAAGCAATTCATTCAAACGCTTTTGTACCTGTTACAATCAACAAAAAACCTGTTGAAAATCAAACCTTACACAATGTGTTTAATATGTTCGTTTTATACATTATCACACTGATGTTCGGGTGTATTCTTTTGGTAGCGTTCGGAGTAAAAACGGATGAGGCATTGATATGCTCCGTATCCGCACTTTGTAATATGGGTCCGGGATTTGGAGAAAGCTCTTTCGGAAATTTCTCTCACTTTTCTGATATGGCCAAAATAACTACTGCAGTCATGATGTGTATCGGTCGTTTGGAATTGATAACAGTATTTGCTTTGTTTTCAAAATCATTCCGCAGACGGTAGAAAAATAAAATAATAATAAAATAACAACGAGTTGATTTGTTGATGACTAATCATCGGAGGAATTTTGCCGTATATATTGCTGATATGCTTGAAAAACATTGGCACGTGACAGACACCCTACAAATTTTCCCTTTTCCGTTATAACAATTGAATATCTGTCCGTTCCCAAAAACTTCTTAACAATCTTCTCCATAGGTTCATCAATTTCGGAAATGAAATACTTGCTGTAACGAATATAATCTTTTATCAATATTCTGTCATAATAATCCTTTTTAAACAGGTACTGCCTTACATCATCCAATACAATTACTCCTTTAAAATAACCTTCTTTATCCTCAACTATAAAGAAATTTCTGTTAGAATTCTCCACAGCCCTGACTATATCACGAAGTGTTCCGTCTATATTCAATTTATAGAAATTTGTTTCCAATATTCTACGCTTATCCATAAAGTGAAGAGCCGAATAATCCTTATTGTGAGTCATCAAATCTCCGTGTTTGGCAAGAGCATTGGCATAGACTCCGAATTTTCTTGTAGTTTTGACTGCAAGATATGAAATTGTAGTAGAAATCAACAGCGGAGCCAAAAGATCATATCCTCCCGTTATTTCGGCAATAAGAAATATTGACGTCAGCGGAGCAAACATTATTCCCGCCATAACGGACGACATTCCCACAAGTACGAAGTTGCTTTCGCTGACAGGTAATATTCCCGTCATATTGATAAGTCTTGCAACAAAAAAACCGACAAATCCACCTATAAACAAGGAAGGGGCAAACACTCCTCCCACTCCTCCTGCAGCACATGTAATGTTTGTTGCAAAGGATTTCAAGAGAATTATTGACAATATTACTATCACAACTGCAATATTGTTACTTGAAAGATTATAGAAGAAAGAATTTTCAAAGACTGAATACATATCTCCGCTCAAAAGTTTATTCAATGCAGGATAACCCTCACCGAAAAGCGGAGGAAAAACATATACCAAACCGCCGAGAATAATACCACCGATAACGACTTTTACAAAAGGATTCTTTAACCTTAAAAACATTCGTTTCACCAAAGCGTCTATCCTAAAGAAATAAAGACACGCAACGGCAGATACAATACCTAAAACCATGAATGCAGGAATCTTATTCAAAGAGAAAGGTTCCGTGAAAGTGAATGTAAAAGTTGCGTCCTGTCCCAGATAGAAATAAGATATCATTGCAGCCGTTATTGCGGATACAAGCATAGGCAACATTGCAAACATGGTCATATCCAGCATCAATACTTCAAAAGCAAACAAAATGCCCGCAATAGGAGCCTTAAAAACACCCGCTACGGCTCCTGCCGCTCCACAGGCAACAAGTATCTTGGTAAGGTGAGAATCCAAATGCAACAATCTTGAGATATTAGAACCGATTGCCGAACCTGTATATACTATCGGAGCCTCCAATCCCACACTTCCGCCGAATCCTACCGTTATGGAAGAAGTTATAAGTGAAGACCATGTATTGTGAGGAGCAATCTTTCCGTTACCTCTGCTCAAGGCATACATAACTTTGCTGACTCCGTGCGATAAATCCGCTTTGATTAAATAACGAACCCACAAAACAGTTATGAAAATACC
Source organism: Bacteroidales bacterium (assembly GCA_017477025.1). Lineage (GTDB taxonomy): Bacteria > Bacteroidota > Bacteroidia > Bacteroidales > P3 > Scybalousia_A. The sequence continues at coordinate 3,910 of JAFUYA010000057.1, forward strand.
GATCATCGGATACATAAGATACAAGATATTAGCACGATCCGGAGTACCGAAAGACCAAGATGTGATAAGTTCGTAAGTATATGTAACAAGATTCTTCAAAAGTACGGCAGCAAAACCGCAAAGAGTACCGATTATTAAAGAAGCACCCACAAGCACTTGAGTTTTATTTAAATGCCTGGTCCTCCATATAAGGAATCTTTTATAGTATTGCTTCAATGAATTCATCTTATTCAATATCTGAAAACGAAATGTCAAATTCCATATAAACAAATACTTACAGAATAATGGAATTTGCGAAACAATTCTTTTCAGAAACACAATCAAAACATAAAAGCACAGATTTTACACTCTGCACTTTTATGTTCCCGGTAATTAATATATAATTAGATTTTAGAAAGTACCCTTTCTGTATATTCTTTTTCAATTTCGCAAGCTTCATTTACGATTTGCTGACCTTTTTTCAAAATATCATCAACAAATTGTTTGTCTTCAAGAGAGCCACAATTGATTTTCATATTCATAAATGCCCCTACGCATGCAGCTTTTGCACATAATATGCCGACAGCTCCGTCAGTTACGCTGTTAGGATTGCCTGTTTCAATCATAAGTTTGCAAATCTCAAACGTTTCTCTTGATTTCTGCAAAGTACGATAAGGAACTTCTATTGCATATTTAGTAGCCTCTTGAATAGCCTGCTTTCTGACCTCTTTATCTTCGTCGGTCTTTTTAGGAAGTGAGAATGCATTCATTATTTTATTGAAAGCATTTGTATCTTCATCAACAAGGTGCAATAATTCATCCTTCAAAGCCTGACCTTTTTCAGCCGTAACGGAAAATTCTTCCCATCTGTCGTCCCAACCCGGCTTATGAGAAGAAAGATTAGCAACCATAGTTCCCAAACTTGCCGCCAAAGCACCGCAATATGCAGCAATACTTCCGCCACCTGGAGCAGGACTTTCACTTGCAGTCTCGTCAGCGAACTCTTTGCATGTCATATCAACAAGTTTCTTAGTGCTATGGTCTTCAATCAAGTATTCAATAACCTTTTCTTGAGGATTAAACGGTTTCAAATCGTCAAGCCCCATGGATTTTACGGCAATCTTTATCAATTCAGCCTCGCTGACGCCAAGACTCCTCTGTTGTTTTGCCAAATAATACTTTCCTGCGTCAATAAGTGTCTTTTTAGGAACCAAACCAACCACTTCAACACCCGTAACTCTTACACCTCTTGCCTGAGCTTTCTTACAAACTTCGTCAAAACAGATATGCAACGGCGTTTGTGTTGCGTTAGTAATGTTCATCGAAACTTGAGCAATACCGTATTCCTCAATATACCAACCGATAGCCTTCGTGCCTTTCAATGTTCCCGGAATCCAAATCTTTTTACCGTTCTCGTCCAACACAGGTTTGCCGTTAGGTTTTCCTCCTTCGCGTTTAGGACGTCCTTTTTCCCTTACGTCAAACGCAATTGCGTTGGCACGACGCGTAGATGTAGTATTAAGGTTGTAATTTACGGCCAACAAGAAATCTCTTGCACCGACAGCCGTTGCTCCGCTCTTAGCAACTTTCTCGTTCCATTCCTTAGGGCCGTAATCAGGAGCTTGATCCTGTTGAGATAATCTGTCTTTCAATGCTTCATACTCTCCCTGACGGCAAACTGCCAAATTCTTTCTTTCAGGTTTGTAAGCAGCAGACTCATAACAATAAACGGGAATCTCAAGTTCGGTTGCAATTCTCTGAGCTAACTTTCTTGCCAACACAACAACCTCTTCCATTGTTATATTTGCAACAGGAATCAACGGACATACGTCAGTAGCTCCGAAACGCGGATGGTCGCCGTGATGGCCTCTCATATCTATTAATTCTTGTGCTTTTTTAACTACACGAAACGCACTTTCGCAAACCTGTTCAGGCTCTCCGACAAAAGTAATTACGGTACGGTTAGTTGTTTTCCCGGGATCAACGTCCAAAAGTTTGACACCTTCAACCTTTTCTATCTCGCTGACCACTTGATCTATAATTGCTTGGTTGTTGCCTTCGGAAATATTAGGCACACATTCAATAATCTGTTTCATTATTTTAGTATATTTTTAATATTTTTGGATATCTATCAAACGAACTCCGTCCAACCAAACGGCAATAAAGCCGATAATGTTTGAACTTTCCTCTTTTGTCTTGACAGGTTGCAATGTATCACCGTCAGCCAAAACAAAATATTCTAATTCAAATTCTTTGTATTTCTTAAATTCGTTTTCAACAAACGATTTTATCTGACTGATTGACAAAAATTCCTTTTGCTGAAACGATTTTGTCAATATCTCGTGTATTTTAGGAGCAACGGCTCTTGCTTGCGGCGAAAGACGTTTGTTTCTTGAAGAAGCAGCCAAACCGTCTTCCTCTCTGTAGATAGGACAAGGCACAATCTCAATAGAAGATTGCATTTGGCGAACCATATCTTTTATGATGGCTATTTGCTGATAGTCTTTTTCTCCGAAATAAGCCCTGTCAGCCTGTGTCCATTTGAAAAGGCGTGAAACTATATTGGCAACACCTGAAAAATGTCCCGCACGCTGTTTGCCTTCCATGACTTCTTCCAATTTTCCGAAGGACCAATGTTCGGGAGTTTCGTTATTATATACTTCTTCTGCGGTAGGAACGAAGACAATATCGCAACCGTTCCGTTCCAATATAAGAAGATCTTCCTTTTCACTTTTAGGATATTTTTCAAAATCCTCTTTGTTGTTGAATTGTACCGGATTAACAAAGACACTGGCAACAAATATGTCATTTTCAGCCCTTGCACGTTTGAACAGTGATACATGACCGTTATGTAATGCCCCCATAGTGGGAACAAGTCCGATTTTTTTACCTTCACGTTTAACCTGCTCCGTCAGACTCTTCAGTTCATCAACAGTTCTGCAAATTTCCATAGTCTTTAGTCAAATTTTATATTTCTCTATACCTGTATTCCCGATCACACACCGCTAATTGACGTCCTCGTAATCGGTATAATTCCTCTCTTTAGGGTCATCATTAAAAGGATCATCATCAAAACGGTTGGAAGAATCGGTATTATTTTTTTGATTAATATTTTCTCTCGTTTTATTGTACGAATCATCTGCGTCATTTCCCCCGTCAAAAATATTATTCTGCACTTTTTTAATTTTTCTCGGCAGGTTCATAACAAAAGTCAATATGGTAACAATTATAGAAAAGAAAAGGGCATTCCATATACCTGAAACTACAAAGTGAGGTTTAAGCAATGCACTTGTCAACAGAATTATTATAGCATTAATGAATAACATAAAAATACCGAATGTGGAAAGTATCAACGGCATTGATATGAAAGATAAAAGCGGACGTAGAAAAGCATTAAGCAAACTGATGATCAAAGCAGCCAAAAGAGCATAATGCGGTCCGTCGCTTGATTCTACCAAACCAGTAAAGGAAACTATCCAAATGGCAATAGTCATTATTACAATTTTTATCCAGAATTCTTTACTGAAAAGATCGAATTTGTCATTACTTTCTATATTGAATACTTTCATATGTTGGAATATTTAAAAATAATTTGCAAAGATATATCTTTTTTTTCTATTTGCAAAAAGAAAACGACAGATTACAAACATTAATATATCGTTTGTATTAAGAATAAAACTGCAAAGTTGTGAAAACAATGAGGATACTTTTGAAATTATGGAAAAAATTTTCGTAATCATTAAGAATATTTTTGAAATCAATGAAAAGAGTTTTGTTTCAGACCGTCCAAAAAAGATTTCAGACCGTCTGAAATATAGTTTTGGACGGTCTGAAATTTCATTTTGAACCGTCCTGACAAAAATAATCTCCGTAATTTCAAAAGTATTCTCAATGATTTCATGAATATTCTTAATGATTTCAAAAGTATTCTCACTGTTTACAAAATTATTGTCTGTATTTTTGTATTTGTTTTCGGTTTTATCGCTTATGAATATGCTGCTTGTCGGTTATATTACTCTTCTTACCGATACTAATTCATAAAAAAATTATAACTTTGCAACGGAAATCACAAGTTTTGTTATGAATCAACATCGTGAAAATAAACCTCATATAGCGTTTTTCGGACGTTGCAATGTCGGAAAAAGCACTTTGGTCAATATCCTGACGAATCAGAATACGGCTATCATATCCGAACGCAAAGGTACTACAACGGATGCCGTAAAAAAAAGTATTGAAATGCTCGAAATCGGAGCCTGTGTAGTGATTGACACTGCAGGATTGGACGATAACAGCGATTTGGGTCAAAAAAGGATTCAAAAAACACAGGAAGTCATTAATCTTATTGATTTAGCGGCAATTGTAATCAGCGAAAACAATTTTTCCGACTATGAATTGCAACTTATCAAAGTTTTAGACGATAAAAATATACCCTATATCATTATATACAATAAGCAGGATAGTTGTCCGATAGCGGAAACCGCAAAACGTGAAGTTGAAAAGTATTGTCCGGATTTTATCTGCACGCATCACAACGATGAAAAGGCAAGAGAGAAAATAACCGCCTTAATAAAGAAACATCTTATTACAACTCCTTACGGACAAAAAAGTATTCTCAACGGAATAATCAATGAAAACGACATTGTTCTGTTAGTTACACCCATTGACGTATCTGCTCCGAAAGGCAGATTGATACTTCCGCAGGTAAAAATGATAAGAGAGATTTTGGATAACAACGGTATTAACATTGTAGTCAAACCCGAACAATTGGAATATACTCTTAACAATGCCGTTATCAAACCTAAACTCGTCATTACCGATTCTCAGGTTTTTGACACTGTCAATAAGATTGTTCCGAAGGATATTTATCTTACAAGTTTCTCCATTCTTCTGGCAAAAGAAAAAGGTGCGTTTGACGATTATTTGAAAGGTACTCCGAAATTGGATGACCTCAAAGACGGCGACAGGATTCTCATGCTCGAAAACTGCACTCACCAACCTACTTGCGAAGATATAGGAAGAGTTAAATTACCTGCTATGATAAAAAAATATACAGGTAAAAATCTTTCTTTTACTGCACTTGCAGGTCTGAGTCAAAGCGAACAAAAACCCGAAGATTATGCCCTCGTTATTCAATGCGGCGGATGTGTTGCCACTCATAAACAACTACAAAACAGATTAGAACCGTTCAAAAAGGCAAATGTCCCTATTACCAATTACGGAATTGCCATCGCCTACATGAACGGGATTTTTAAAAGGGCCTGCGAAATATTTTCTTTGTGAAAAATTGATTTTTGAGTAAAAAATTATAAATTTGCAGATTGTATATAATCAACACAGGTATGAAAAAAATTGCATTAATAGGCGTTTGCATAATTTTATCTGTCTCCTGCACCAAGCAATTGTACAAATACAAAAGTTATGATGAGGCGGCATATAAATATGCTACGGCAGTAGATGCGAAAGATGTAAAAAAGGCTGTCAAAGCATACAAAGATATAGTGGAAACGGATAAAAAGAAAG
>JAFUYA010000058.1 GCA_017477025.1 Bacteroidales bacterium
GCCAGATGTTGTGAGCCCGTACCGTTGCTAAGTTCCCTAGGAAGAACATCAAATTTCCAATCTGCAGGATATTGTATACTATACCATTCATTTTCATAAGATTTGAATCCTTCAATCTTTTTAGATGCTGTAGTTTCAGCCTTAGTCTTTTCTGTTTTTGATTGATTTCCGCAAGTACAAAAGCAAATAATTATTGCTATCACAAGTATAATTCCACTATTTTTCATTTGTTTATTTGATACTTTACTTCTTAATAATTCAATTAATTCTCCGGCTTGCAAAATTACTAAATAATTTATTTCTTTCCGCAATAAATCAATAGTTATTTATTTAAATCTTCAGTCTATGATTTGCTGCTTAAAATAAATCCATTACATCTATATTGCATATAGATTTTGCCACAAGACATATTTTTGCTGCCATTTATTAAAAGAGTATGGAAAACAAGAGTATTTTGATACTATTATCTCTCGAGGCAACAGAAATATTCCTCGCAATAATATCAATACAACCAAAAGGAAGTTATGTCTTCATACACGTAGCAACTCAAATACAAGAATTATATGATTGCATACACATATTTATAAGATAATTGTCGGATAACAAAAAACCTTCATCCCATTACTTCCCTTGATCAAGAAAAATTTTTGTCTGCAATCGTTATCCGTACAGGCTTATAATAAGACTCCACCGCAAAACCGACAATGCACAAAGAAGAACATATTTGTCAGAACATATCTTATTTATGCAGGTAATTCATTCATAATTTAAATTTGTAGTATCTTTGCACCTTTAAAAATATAGACATGAATTATCAAGCAATTATAGACGATATATTCCATAAAGTCCAACCTTTGATAAACGAAGGCAAACAAGCCAATTACATTCCTGCATTAGCAAAGGTTAATCCTAATCAAACAGGTGTATGTTTGAAGACTTTAGACGGCAGAGAGTACTCCGCAGGCAAGAGTTCGGAAAGATTCTCCATACAAAGTATATCCAAAGTGTTTTCTTTGGCAATGGCTTTGTCTTTAGAGAAACAGAACCTGTGGAAAAGAATGGGAAAAGAACCGTCAGGTACGGCATTCAATTCCCTTGTTCAATTGGAATTGGAGAACGGCATACCGCGTAATCCGTTTATCAATGCAGGGGCTATTGTCGTTGCGGACATATTATTATCCCATCTGTTCAATCCTGAAAGTGAGTTTATTGACTTCGTACGTTTGATTTCAGGTTCATCCACTGTTAATTATAATTTCTCCGTCGCACGTTCTGAAAGATCGCAGGGCTATTTGAATGCTGCAATTGCCAACTTACTCAAGTATCATAACAATATTGAAAATGATATTGAACACGTTTTGCAATTCTATTTTTTGATGTGCAGCATAGAAATGAACTGCAAAGAATTATCAAATGCCTTTCTGTGCTTTGCCGATCACAAAAAAGCATTCGATTACAACGGAGTATTTTTAACCTCATCCCAAGTAAAACGTATAAATGCAATAATGCAGACATGCGGTTTTTATGATGAATCAGGAGAGTTCTCTTATCTTGTAGGTCTGCCCGGGAAAAGCGGAGTCGGAGGCGGTATTTCTGCCATATATCCGCAAAGATATGCCGTAACTGTCTTTTCTCCCCGTCTTAATGAAAAAGGTAATTCTGTAATAGGAATGAAATTTTTGGAACTTCTGACAACGGAAACCAAAGAATCTATATTCTGAAAATATTACTTAATCCCAATATCGGATTAAATAAATTTTATTTACAACTATTGTTTAAAATAAACACTATATTATGACGTCCGAGAGTTTCAGCAATTCTTAGTAAAATGTTTTAAACACGAAACAATAATACAATCTGTCCAAAGAAATTTACCAGCATAAAGGAGTTTTGTCTTAAGACTATAATCGTTTGATCAATGTGATTCTTTACGGAAAATATTTCATCTCAAAAAATCCTAAAGTACAATATGCAGACAACATTTTGCATCAAAGCCTACTGAAAAAAAGGAACTTTATATACTCGTTTCTCTCAATTGAACTAATATGGTCAAATGTTATTTTCTTAAACAAATAAAGAATCTCGGGTTGTGTTCAATGAACTTCATTGATGAAAAGACCTGAATGATTTTCTGAAAACTAATCAAAAAAAGAATATTAGAATGCGTATAGTCAAATAATTATCGAAAACCATACAATAACTACCGTTCCCTATAAATTGTTCTCTGGAGATATAAAACCTTACAATATTTTTATCTATGATGACGGCAATAATGTAAAGATAATTAATTTCGGTATTTTCTTCCCTGATTATTTCAACGTATTCAAAGAAACTGCATACACCAAGTATCACGTTTCTTTTGAATAAATGCAGAATAGCAGATAATCTTTGCTCACACTTATTAGACCATACTTCAAAGACTGACGAAAGGTTATGCCGGTTTATTCCTAACAACCGAGTATATCTGATATAGACTGAACTATTCCTTTCAAAGTGTATTTTCAATATCCGCTACACTAAAAATGATGGAGTTTCTCTTTTAAGGTATTGCATCAATGGATTATCTTCATTGTCTTGTATAGTTTCATTGAATAGACCTTTTCGGAATTTTTTGTTTTTAATATAAATAATATTTGTATTTTGCAAAAAATACGTATCTTTGCACCTCTCAATACTTCATATATTAATGAACAACGTACTAAAGAATATTACCGAATGCGTATCAAACGAGATGCAAGAGTTTGAGACTCTTTTCAACAACTGCTTTTCTTCCGAAGACAAGTTGCTTAATGATATACTTGTTTATACTAACTCTATGAAAGGAAAGCGGATACGCCCTTTACTGATATTTTTGACGGCAAAAACTTTCGGCAATATAACAGAGCAAACGTTCAGAAGTGCAGTCATAATTGAATTATTACATACTGCATCACTTTTGCATGACGATGTCATAGATAACTCCGGACTCAGACGAAATAATCGGACAGTTAATGCACTTTTCGGTGACAAAGCGGCCATTCTTGTAGGAGATTATCTTTACGGTAAGGCTCTTGCAACAATCAAAACCGAGGAAGATTTCTTGCTTATGAACGTTTTTTCACGTATTGCCTTACAATTACCGCAAGGAGAAATAAAAGAAACTGATGTTACCTTTAATAAGGACACTGATTTAAGTACTTATCTGAATGTTATTTACTACAAAACGGCTTCTTTAATAAGTGCGGCAACGGAATGCGGAGCCAGGACGTGCCGAAATCCGAATATAAACGTTCAAGAAATGACATTACTCGGAGAAAATATAGGTATGGCTTTCCAAATCCGTGATGATATTCTGGATTATGACGAAAATAATTTAATGGGTAAAGGTCTCGGTAATGACATTAAGGAAAAGAAAATAACTCTGCCTTTTATCTATTATTTGGAAACACTTGATAAAAAAAGAAAAGAAGAAATGATAGAGTTATTTTTCTCAGATAATAAGTCCGATGAGGATATTCATTCAATTATTGATAACGTTAGAAAAAGCGGAGTCATTGAAAAAAGTATTGAACGACAGAAAGAATATTCAGAAAAGGCACTCAAGTGTGTTGATACAATGCCTTTGAATGATTATTCCGTACAGCTAAGGGCTTTGGTACAATATTTGACAATTAGAAAACAGTAATAAACAGAGTAATAATTTGATAAAATCTTTCGGATATGAAAAAGATATTTTTATTCGTAGCAATGGCTTTTTTAGGGTTAGTTCTTAATGCACAGGATGCAAAAATTGCTAAAATAAACGTCAAAGATGTGAATGGTAAGGCTATAAACACAGGTGAATTTTCCAACGACGGAAAACCGTTTGTTGTATGTTTTTGGGCAACATGGTGTCATCCTTGTTTGGAAGAATTGAACACTATGGCGGAATATTATGAAGATTGGCAAAAAGAAAGCGGCATAAAGATATATGCAGTATCCATTGACGACACTCGTACAAAAGGTAAGGTAAAAACACTTGTAAACGGTTCGGAATGGGAATATGAAGTTGTTATTGATGAAAATTCGGATTTCAAACGTGCTATGGGTGTTAATAATCCGCCTCATACATTTATTGTAGGTGCAGACGGTACGGTACTTTGGCAGCATGCCGGCTATGCAGAAGGTGATGAACAAACTACCTACGCAAAGTATAAAGAATTTTTGAACAAATAAATCTATAAGACTCCGTACGCGGAATGCTCTGTTAAATCGTTTAAGTTAGACACACGGCATTCTGCGTATTGTGCATAACAAATAGTACAATTTTGATGAAAAAAACAGTTATTCTATTGTCAGTTTTGACCTTTGGCCTTTTGAGTGCAAATGCTCAAGGCATACTTGGAGGTAAGGTTACGGGAAATTTTCAGACTGACGTGCAGATGTCCAAGGAGGACAAGACAATCGGTGCATCTAAGGTGGATGAAAAATTACTTAATAACTCTTTTGCAAACATACTTTATACCAATGGAGATTTTTCTGCAGGGTTAAGGTTTGAGTCCTATCTGAATCCCATCTTAGGCTTTGATAAACAATACAAAGGAGCTGGCTTCGCTTCTCGATGGGTTTCTTACAAAAAGGACTTCTTAGAGATAACGGCAGGTAATTTCTACGAACAATTCGGCAATGGTCTGGTTTTGCGTTCGTATGAAGAAAGAAATTTGGGATTGGATAATGCAATGGACGGATTACGTATTGTTGCACGACCGTACAAAGGACTGACTTTGAAAGGAATCATAGGAAAACAACGTTATTATTGGGACGATATTTGGCAGAATGATAACGGCCTTGTCAGAGGTATAGACGGAGAATTTGCTTTAAATGAAATGATTCCCGGATTTGAATCATCGCCTGCACGATTGACTATCGGCGGAAGTTTTATTTCATCCTACGAAAAAGCAGGTAATCAGTATGCAACACTGAATGGTGATACATACAAATTAAATATACCTGAAAACATCGGAGCGGGAGCAATGCGTTTTAATTTCGGATACAATGCTTTTGCTTTGTCCGGAGAATTTGCGTTCAAAGGGCAGGATCCTAATGCCGTTAATAATTACATATATCGCAAAGGCAACGCTCAACTATTGACTGCCGAATACACCGTTAAAGGTTTAGGAATCAGATTAGAGGGAAAACGTATTGACAATATGTCTTTCAAATCCAAACGTACTGAAACGGGAAATATGCTCAACATAAACTACTTGCCTGCCATAACTCGTAATCATTCTTATTCTTTGATGGCGATGTATTCTTATGCAACGCAGATCAACGGAGAAATCGGTTTTTCTGCGGACGTTATGTATAAAATACCTAAAGGTACTTTCTTAGGCGGTAAATACGGTACAAACGTTAAACTGAACTACTCTAACGTTCATGCATTAGATATGCAACCTATTGACGGCTATGCTCTGAATCAGTCAGGGACCAAAGGTTACACGGCAGATTTGTTCGGTATAGGCGATGAGAAATATTTTACAGAGATTAATTTGGAGGTAAATAAGAAATTCAGTCCTGATTATAAAATGAATTTTATGTATTCCTACCAGGAGTTCAATCCGGTTGCCTACGGCCATGCAGGCAATCCTATGATTTATGCTCACGTTGCAGTTATTGACGGTACGTATAAATTGGCCGCACATCAATCAATAAGAGGAGAAATTCAAGCATTATTTACAAAACAGGACTATGATGAATTTGCAAAAGGCAATTGGTTGCAGTACGGTGCGGAGTACAATTTCGGAGGTCATTGGTTCATAGCTGCTTTTGACCAATGGAATTACGGAACAGAGCAAGGCGACAAAGTTCATTACTATAACTTTTCTGCAGGTTGCACATTCAATGCAACTCGTGTAAGCCTTTCTTACGGAAAACAACGCCAAGGCATCATGTGTATAGGAGGTGTTTGCAGAGAAGTACCTGCCAGCAACGGAATGTTTATGACCATAACTTCAAGTTTTTAATATCAATTATTCTTTATTGTTTTTTCGTGCAGAAATCTTTGAGATTTCGTGAATTTTCTCTGAAAAAACGACAAAAATCTTAAAGAAAACAACGGTAAAAACACATTATTTTAAAGTACTGACAATAAAAGCATTAAAATAAATAAAAGACATGAAAATTTTTAGATATATAACTTTGACATTATTACCTGTGATGTTTCTTGCTTGCGACAATTTTGAGGAGAATGAATATATTATTTATCCCGAAGGAGAAACGGCAGAAACAACACCTATAACGAAAACGCAGGATTACCAAACGGTTATGCTGGAAGATTATACCGGATGGAAATGTACCAACTGCCCTGCAGCAGCTTCTTTATTATCGGATTTGCAAAGTAAATACGGGGAAAAACTCATTGCCATGAGTGTTCATGCCGGATGGTTTGCAACTCCTGCTGATGCAAATAACAATTTGGATTTGAGAACGGCATACGGTGAGAAGTGGAACACTGAATTCGGATTGAGTGCATATCCGATTGGTGTCATCAACAGATTAAACAACGGCTCGTCAAAAGGGGTGCAAAAAGACGATTGGGACAACAGAATCAACACACTTTTATCAACGACAAAACATACGTTAAACATAAACTTAGGTGCGACAAAAAAGGATAATCAATTTATTGTTTCAACTCAAGTACAATCGTTGGAAGATATTGACTTTACTACCCTAATTTCCGTAGTTGTCGTGGAAAGCGGAATACACGGTATTCAGCATAATTCGGATGCGGCATACGGCACCACACCTGAGATAGAAGATTATACGTTCAATCATGTGCTTCGCTCTAACGGTCGAATTGATTTGTTGCTGAAGAATGCTATGCATAAAGATGAAACTATCGCAAAGAATTATTCTGTAAATATTGATCCGTCATGGAAAACGGAGAATTGCAAAATAGTCGTATTCATTACGAATGCTTCCACGGGAGAAATAATTCAAAGTAATGAAATTGAAATAAAATAAGATTTTTATTATAAATCTTCGTTGTTATTTCGGAAAAAAGTCTTACTTTTGCACACGGAATAGTGAAAGAATTAATTTATTAATAATACAACCAAGTAACAGAAATGAAGAAAATATATCTATTGTTAGTTGCAACCTTGAGTGTTTTTACACTTCAGGCTCAAAAAATCACCCTTCTGTATAATGATGAAGAAATAACGAGTGATCAATTGGAAGTCAGTCTTAATCCTGAGGCAAAATTGAATATGACGTTTATTCATGTTCAAAATGACAGCGAGAATGATATTACTTTCAGAGCGGAGATGGAACCTAATATGTCGGAAGGGAATACTGTCAGCATGTGTTTCGCCGGAAATTGCATGGTTCCTACAGCAATGAAGTCCGAGTCCGTTACCGTAGAGCCGGGAGAAATTTACTCTCAATTTGATTTACAATACGAATACACTTCTCTTGCAGAATCTTCGGTATTGTTACATTTCATTGAAGAAGGATCGAATGACACTCTTAAGAATCTTAACGTAGTTTATAAGAGCAATAATAATATTGCAGATATTACAGAGGAGAAGTCCAATGTCGTTTCAGTAAAGGTTATCCCTAATCCTGCGAATACCGTTACTACTTTTAACTATTCAATACCTTTCGGATATGAAAAAGCACAATTAGTTATACAAAATGCCTTGGGAAGCGTAGTTGAGCAGACTCCGATCAAGGTAACCGGCAACGGAAAAGTTACAATGAATGTATCCGGACTTGCAAAAGGTGTATATTTCTACTCAATAGTGGCAGACGGAAAAACTTTAATAACTAAGAAGTTGATAGTAAAACACTAATAAATATTTATTTTGAATAAAAGAACAGGCTGATTAGTATATTTGTAATATCAGCCTGTTCTTTTATTTTACAATATCGTAACTAAAGTAGATAACATAACTGACTTTTCTCTCTGTCTGCATAGCCGTCACTTATTATGAATACGGCACAATATGACCGCCGATAGAAACCAATACGGAAATATAAATCAAAGATGAACACAATACGGATAACTGCCTTAATTATATTTGTAATAACTTATTTAGGTATTATTTTCAATAAATTACCATTCCTGAATCTGGATCGCAAAACGGTCGCATTTGCAGGTAGTGTATTGATGATTGTTTTCGGAGTAATAAGTTTTGAGGATGCAATAAAAAGTATTGATTTCAACACAATAGCATTGTTGCTTGGAATGATGATTATTATATCCGTCTTGCAGATGGAAGGATTTTTTTCATTCATATCGCAGAATGCTCTTTCCTATGCAAAAAGTCCTTCTAATTTATTAACAATTATCGTTTTTATTACAGGTTTTGCATCTGCTTTTTTAGTAAATGATGCCGTTGTATTGCTTTTTACTCCGATTATTATAAATATCTGCCGAAAATTATCTCTCAATCCCGTCCCCTTCCTATTGGGCGAAATATTTTCTTCCAATGCCGGATCTCTTATGACTATTACCGGCAATCCTCAAAATATGATTATCGGACTTTCTTCCGATATATCTTATGCCGAATTTATGCTTTATATGTTCCCCGTTGCCATAGTTTCAATGCTTATTATTATATTTGTCCTAAAAAAGACATACAAAGACTTATTTGTTGCAGGTAGGGATTCATTGTCAATAACTCCCTTGTCTGAAAACGATAACGCACTGGATGAAAGTTTTTCTTTAAAAAATATGCGTCTTTCATTAATCATTTTTTCTTTAGTTACGGTCGGATTTTTTTTAGGAAAACTCGTACATCTCTCCGTTCCCGTCATTGCTCTTGCGGGTTCGGTATTGATACTTATGTTTTCAAAACACAGCAGTAAGGATGTCCTAAAACGTGTTGATTGGTCATTACTTCTGTTTTTCGCTTCATTATTCATAATCGTTGCAGCGGTTAAACAAAGCGGAGTTTTAAATGCAATATTCAATATCTCCTTACAACAGAACGTTACTTCCGTGGTGATAATCTTTGTTCTATCATTGATTTTATCACAACTTCTATCAAATGTTCCTTATACTATATTGGTTTTACCTGTAATGAAAGCGGCCGCAAGTGAAGTGCTTTGGCTGACTTTGGCTGCTTCTTCCACTTTAGCAGGGAACATGACTGTAATCGGAGCTATGGCTAACTTAATAGTAATAGAGCAAGCCGAAAAAGAAGGTGTAAAAATTACTTCAGGTAAATTTACCCGTCCTGCAATTGTAATAACCTCCGTTACATGTCTGATAACGGCAATTTATTTAAGTGTGTTCGCAATCAAGTAATACAACAAATCAGAATTTTATACACATACTGCTTAATGAATATCTGTACTATCGTATTCTTCGTTCGGCAGTTTTGCTTTAATATTAAAACTTGTATGGAAAGTTTACAGGATGTCGATATTTTATTTTGAAATTATGTAGAAAATAATTACCTTTGCACAACTTATATATGAATATCTGAAATTATGACAGAACAAAAGATGCTAAAAATCTATGATGCCTCTGCCGGAAGCGGAAAAACTTTCAATCTTGCAAGTAACTATATTGCTACTGCAATGAAAAGCGGTTTTGAGAGTATTCTTGCAATAACTTTTACCAATGCAGCGACAAAGGAAATGAAAGATCGTATAATTGATGTGTTGCAAAATATTGCCGAAAACCGAAACGACAAGGAAACTTCAGGTTATAAAGAAAATATTATCAGACTTTACTCCGACATATCAGAAGATGATTGGCAGAATATGAACGATGAAGATAAGCAAACAATTATTCGTCATAACGGACCTGTCATAGAACAAAGATCTTCTGAAATTCTAAAACGCATACTTCACCGATATTCATTTTTTAATATATCAACAATTGACTCTTTTTTCCAATTAGTATTAAAGAATCTGACAAAGGAATTGGGAGTTACGGGAAACTATATGTTAGCTTTAGATTCCCGGAAATATGATGAACAGGCAGTAAAAATATTAGTTCAATCGGCAGGATATGATGAAACTACCGAATACTCCGTCCTTAATTGGCTGACAAATTATTTTATAGAAATTCAAGAGGAGGGCAAATCATGGAACATAGAAAGGGCTTTGAATGATTTTGTAACCGAAGCCTTTAAATCGGATGAAGTTTCAAAGGTTTTGCAAGGTGAAAGAAGTGAATTGTTGTCAATAGAAAATCTGGAGAATTTAAGAAAAAGGCTCACTAAAGATATAAAGCAATTCAAAAATACACTGAAAGAAAAAAGAGATACTTTTCTCAATAGATGCGAACAATTGAATCTTCAAGAAAAGGACTTTAAAGACGGAAGAAAAAACGGAGTTTACGGTTACATTAAAAATATTTGTGAAAAGATAATCACAGGTGAAGAATTGGAAGAAAGAAAATGTTTGGACGAAGTGTATCCGGAATGTTGCGATGTGATAAAATTCTTGAAAGAAAACTGCAATGAATATTTTCTGAAAAAAATTTATATTGACAATATCTATCAATTGGGAGTTTTAAGCAATATTGCAAAAATCAAAAGCGAACTTCTTAAGAAAGATAACACATTTGTTTTGTCCGATACGGCATCACTGCTCAATAAACTTAACGACGGGGACGTCCCTTTCGTATTTGAGAAAATTTCACAACGTATTGAACATATCTTAATTGATGAATTTCAGGACACAAATCAATCTTCATTCAACAACCTTTCTAAATTAATGGATGAGTGTCTGCAAACGGGGGGATCTGCATCAATATTCGGAGATATAAAACAAAGTATCTATCGATTCGGAGGAGGAGATATGAGAATAATGCAGGAATTGACAAGGAATAATCCGGAAAGTGTCGTGCCTTTAAAAAAAAATTTTCGCTCGTTGGGTAATATCGTGCGATTCAATAATGATTTGTTTCGCTTTGTATATGAAAGCATCGGTATAGAATTTATACCGCAGGAAGTACGAAGAGAAGATAATACGGGTATCGTTCGTTTAAACTTTTTAAAGAAAGATGATGATGTGTTTGAATGTATAAAAAAAGAGATAGACTATTATCACATAGAAAAAGGTTATGATTTGAGTGATATAGCATTACTTTTTCGCAATAACGATAAACTTATAGAAACGGCAAACAAATTAAAAAACTGCAAAGAATTTGACTACAACCCGATAAGTGATATCGCTTTCAAATTTTCTTCTTCTCCCGCGGTAACTAAAATAATAGAGGCACTTAAATATATTGATAATTCTCAGCGAAAAATATCAAAAGAAATAATAAGTTCTCCATTGAAAGATAATAAAGGTAATGAGAAGCAATCAATGAAAGAATCGGCAATACTGCAGGCAATAGACAATTTGGCAATAACTTACAAAAGAGAAAAATCTTTATTGGAGGTAGTTATGAAAATTGCCGATATTTTAAGGATTGAAGATGATGCGGTATTTTTACCGGCATTCTATGATACAATAAAAGATTATACAAAAACAAGAGGAGGAAATTTGCAGGAGTTTCTTATTTATTGGGAAGAAACATTGCAGAACAAAAGCGTAGATATGAGCGGTGTTAAAGCAGGTGTTAAATTAACTTCCATCCACAAGTCAAAAGGGCTGGCTTATAAAGTAGCTATCGTTCCTTATTGTAACAACAAATACTATAAAAACGACAAAATCTGGATAAAAACGGAAGACGGAGAAACTTCATTACCTGTTTTTTCTACAACACCTTCGAGACTTGAACATACTCGTTACAACGCATTGACTGCGGAAGAAAAGTATGCACAGATGACGGATACCATCAATTTATTATATGTAGCATTCACACGAAGTAAGGATAATTTGTCCGTTATTTCTTCCCTACCTTCAACAAACGCACTCAAGGAAGAAACTAATGCTTTACATACTTTGCTATATAAATATGTTAAATATGCTACACAAAAAAATCCTAAAGACTTTGTTCTGAAAGACGGAAATCTGTTTGTTTATCGTGATTGCGATATTGTACCTGTTCCGAATAGTAAACAAAATTCTCTTTCTGCAGAAGATATTACGATAGATAAGATAACATTGTCCGACAATAATGTAACCTTTTCCGTGGCGGATAAGGATGAATTGGATGAATATTTCTCTCAATCGTACAGAGAACTTACTCAAATGCAACGTGGTACCAAGTATCACTCATTTGTTTCTGCCCTTATTACAGAAGATGATATTGACAGTATAATTCTATCTGCAGAAAGATCTGAAGAAAATACTACCGGGATAAAAAATATTCTACAATATATAGTCAATAGGACCAAAGAATTGCATTGGTATGACGGGACTTATCATATACTCAACGAAAGGGCAATAGTTTCCTTTGATGAAACAAATGAGTTGATTATAAGACGACCGGACAGAGTTATGTATAATGATGACGAGGTTATAGTCGTTGATTATAAGTTCGGAAAGAGAGATGAAAAATATAAAAAACAGGTCGGAAAATATATAGAATTAATTAAGCGTATGAATTATTTTAAAAATAAGACTTTTAAGGGATTTATCTTCTATATAAACACTGAAAACTTAACGGAAAGTATAATTGACAATTGTTGATACAGAGAAAATCGGATTTATTTTTTTATGAATCTGAAAAATTTTCACCGAATTCTTTCCCCCAAAAAAGAGAGAACATTCTTACTAAATAGCATATTAGAACAAGCAACGCTTTTATAACTTTTAATAATAGAAAATGTGAATATGCAAAATGAAGGATTTTTAAAGCAGGTCGCAAGAAAGATTTTTGAAACGGAGAAGAATAATATGCACAATGTTATGGTATTATTCCCTAATCGCCGTGCAATACGTTTTTTCTTTGAATACCTTAAACAATATTCGGACAGTGATTCATTATTTTTTGTCCCCGAGATATTTTCTATTGATGAAATGGTTGTCAGAAATTTGACGGATATACAAAAAGGAGACAATTTGGAATTATTGTATTTGCTCTATACCGTATATTGTGAAGTTATGTCGGAAAACAATGCGAATACTCCTTCTACAAGTGATGAAAAAGGTGAAAATAGTAAGGAAACATTCGATGATTTTTATTTCTGGGGCAATGTAATATTAAGCGATTTTGATCAAATTGACAAAGAATTGGTAGATGCTAAAGCATTGTTTAGAAATTTGCAGGATTATAAAGATTTGCAGGCAGATCCGACAGGCTACCTCACAAAAGACCAAATAGATTTAATAAATCGCTTATTCAATACATCTTTAGGGAATGACAATTTGTCAATGCGTAAGAATTTTGTTAAGATATGGAATTGTTTATACGATATTTACAGCCGTTTTAACTCACTTCTGGACGAAAAACATTTAGCATATTCGGGTAAAATGTATAGAGAATTTGCTACAAGGTTGAAAAAAGGCGAAATAAACTTATCCTGTGAGAAAATAAAAATAATCGGTTTTTCCGTTCTTAACAATGTGGAGTCTAAAATCTTTCGTCTTTTGCGTGAGAATTATACTACGGATTTTTATTGGGATTATGATGAATATTATTTGAATGACCAACAAAACGAAGCCGGAATATTTATACGTGAGAATTTAAAATTGTTTGCTCAAAGTGAAGATCTAAAAGAAGCAAAATTTGATAATATTGCGACAAATTCACAAGTTATAAATATCATTTCATCTCCTTACGAAACGACCTCTCTTGCCTATATAGAAAAATGGCTGAAAGAAATAGAACAGAGCAAAAATAATGACACCGATAACGAATTTAAATTTAGCAAAGTTGCAATAGTTTTAAATGATGAGAGTTTAGTTCCTTTAGTTATCAAATCTTTACCTGTAGACTATAAGGATAAAGTAAATATTACTATGGGATATCCGCTTAACCAAACTTGGTTGTACGGCGAAGTGTTGGAAAAATTAAATAAATTGGCGGATAAAAATGAATTCTCACAGGAGGACGTTTTTAATGTAATTAAAGAAATTGCCGATAATATATCGCAAGGCGAGAAGCACGAGAATTTATGGCAGATTGCTGTACTTAAAAAGATTTGTAACACACTTTTGAAATTTATAGAGGTAATTGAGAAAATTGACAAGCAGAATTTATCTGCTGAAATTGTAAAAAATGTATTAAAAAAAGAACTTTCTTCTCTGAATGTAGATATTATTTCAGACGGAATAGGAGGAGTGCAACTTATGGGTATGTTGGAAACCCGTGCTTTGGATTTTGATTATATTTTAATGTTGAGTGCTAACGA
>JAFUYA010000059.1 GCA_017477025.1 Bacteroidales bacterium
AATTTTTGAAAAATAGATCTCTTTATTGAAGATGAATTCATGATTATTCTTATTATAGAAGAAGTAATACCCGGAAATGATAAAGAATAATGGAACCGCTAAACGAGCAACAACTTGTGTGATAAAAAAATAAATGCTATGAGCAAAGATGGAAGGATGCATATCAATGAGTGATTTGTGGCTTACATGGATAAAACAAACGGCTACCATGAGCGGAAAGCGTAGCCAATTCATAGTCTTGGATTGTAATTCATTATAATCAGTATTTGAAGATATACTACTTTTCATTGTAAGATTGTTAGTTTCAGCATAGAACTATCAATCACTATTAGAAAAGTAAAAAAAGGTGCAAATCCTTCTATTCACATTCGGGCGAAGATTCGCAAAATGCCCTATACATTATAGACAATTCACACCAACAACGGTGCTGATTTTAAAATTATAATGTATATCTTGACACTTGCGTTGATAAACGCCCTTAAGGTATTATTTCGAAAACAAAATACAGGTTGCGAATCTTACTTTGAATGTGAAATAATAGTTAATGCTCATTATACGGCACTATTGCCGATTGCAAAAGTACAAATAAAAATCCATTCAATAACAAAAATATCAAAATAAAAAAGAAAGAGTTGACTATTACATTGTCTGCTCTTTCTTGGGCTTCTTCAAAAGAAAAGTAGTTATAGTACTATTTCCTAAAATTATTCAATCCTTTTTGCAAGAACTCTATAAAGTTATTTACATTTTTGTCGTAAGGTTGCGGTTTTTCTGTAAGAAGATTACCTTCCCCGTCCATAAGAACATACAATGGTTGTGCATTGGCATGGAATTTCTCTATTTGATAATTGAGATTCCTTCTACCCAATGTTTTTATTGTTTTACCGTTCATTTCCGTCCATTCGTCCTGCGGAAGTTGTATTGTATTTTCATCACAGTACAGAGAAACCAAAATGTAATCGTTTTGAATCATTTGTTTTACGGTAGGATTGCTCCAAACAGCTGTTTCCATTTCACGACAATTGGCACAACTTTTACCTGTAAAGTCAAGGAAAAGAGGTTTTCCTACTTGTTTTGCATATTCTTGTGCTTCTTTCAAATCAAAGAATGCTTTAAATCCTACAGGTACGTGTCCGTCCAGTTTATTTGCGTATTTACGTTGAGCAGGAAAACCGTCATTATTAGTATTTACTGCCGTCGTCCCGCCGTTTTCTACAATTATTTTTTCAATATTATATTCTTGTGAAGTTAAAGGAGGTAAATATCCGGATATTGTGCTTAACGGAGCTCCCCAAAGACCCGGTATCATATATATTGTAAAAGAAAATGAAATGATTGCAAGGAATAATCTCGGCACACTTATATGTTTTAAGTCGGAATCACCTTTGAATTTCAGTTTTCCTAACAAATAGAACCCGATCATTGCAAAGATTACTATCCAAATGCAAAGATATGTCGTTCTTGGTAGTATTCCCCAATTACAAGCTTGATCGGCTACCATTAAAAACTTCAAACCGAGTGCTATTTCCAAGAATCCGAAAACTATCTTCACGCTGTTTAACCATGATCCGCTTTTTAAATTCTTTAAGAATGAAGGGAACATTGCCAAAAGAGTGAAAGGTAAAGCAAATCCTATTGCAAATCCCAACATGGATACAAAGAAAATAAATGAATTACTGCTTCCCGATGCCATTTCCACTAATGCGGCACCCAATATCGGACCTGTACAAGAGAAAGAAACTAAAACTGTTGTTAAGGCGATGAAAAATGCACCTAAAAATCCTCCTTTCTCACTTTCTTTGTCGGATTTATTAACCCATTTACTCGGCATTGTTATCTCAAATAAGCCGAAGAATGAAAGGGCAAAGACCATAAAGATAATAAAGAACAAGACATTAGGAATCCAATGCGTAGATATTATGTACATTGCATCTTTCCCGAAAATTAGAGTCAGAAGTAATCCGAGTACTGCAAAAATTAAAACTATAGATAGTCCGAAAGCATAAGCTTGTTTCCTGCCCTGACGATTGGTTTTCTTGCCGTGAAGGAAGAAAGATATGGTCATCGGTATCATAGGAAAGACACAAGGAGTTAAAAGTGTAAGCAACCCGACTCCGAATGAAATCAAAAATACCATAAGTAAGGATTTATTTGCCAAATCCTGCGTATCACCCATAGAGTTCGCCATTGCAATAGTTTCGGTTTTTGTTTCTGTGGCAACTAATGGTTCGGTTACTGCTGTTTCCGTTGCAGTTTCTACTACAATTTCTTCTGGCACTGCAGTTATGTTAGGATTGCCCTTAACATCAAAAGTACATATTACTTCATCAGGTGGGATACACGAGCCATTCTCACACAACTGAAAAAAGACGGTGTCTCTTACCTTAAAATCCTTATCTGTTTTAACCTTTATTTGTTGGTGAAAAACTACCGTTCCCTCAAAATAACGAGTTGTATCTTTTGCAAACTTATCATATTTTGCAAGATATTTAGGTTCTTTTACACCTCCGATACGTTGATAATTACTTGAATTCTCAAAACGGAATTCTATCGGTAATTCTGTCCCTTTTGTCTTTTGTGAATATATATGCCAGCCTGGTTGCAGGTTGCATGTCATTATTAAATCGGCAACGGAATCATTTATTCTATTTGTCTTGGATGTCCATTTTGCAGGACTTTGTTGTGCAGAAGTAACACTGAACAGCATTACGACTATTGCAAAAATTTGGATTCTCTTTAACATATTTTATAATCTCTCTTTTATCGATTTGTTAATTGTTTTATCGTCTTAACCAAAGTACCGGATTTTGAGTTTTAGTTCCTTTTCTAACTTGAAAGTTCATTTCACTCTGCCCGTTTTCATTAGTAGAAATTGTTCCTATTTTCTGCCCCATTGAAACT
Organism: Bacteroidales bacterium; assembly: GCA_017477025.1. GTDB lineage: Bacteria > Bacteroidota > Bacteroidia > Bacteroidales > P3 > Scybalousia_A. The sequence continues at coordinate 2,902 of JAFUYA010000059.1, forward strand.
TTAGATCCTTTACTTACGGATGTACTTTCCAAATTAGTGTAAACGGACATATACTCTCCGTGCCGTATAATTACAACTTTTTTCCCGTTAGGACCTTGGAATACGCTGCAGACTTCTCCTTCATAGATACTTTTTACTGCAGAGCCTTTGGTAGTACGGATGTCAATTCCTTGGTTTTCTATTTGCACCCCTTTTATGTCAGGATGTTCATGGACACCGAAACTACTTACAATAACACCTTTATCTACAGGCCAAGGTAATTTACCTTTATTTCCTTCAAATCCTTTGTTAAGTTCAACATCTTTTGCTGTAGCCAACATTGTATACTCTTCTTTTTTCGAAGGAGTACTTGTTGTAGAATTCTTCTTCGGAGTTGTTGCTGTATTCTTATTGGATGCAGAATTCTTTTGTGCCGCTAATTGTTGTTGTTTTTTTATCTCTGCGTTAATTGCAGCATTGATTTGTTGTTGTAATTTCTTCTTTTTAGCTTGAGCCTGTTGAATTTGTTTGGTCAATTGCTTTTCCTGACTCTTAATGTCTTTGACGGCTTGTTCTTTCTGTACTTTTTCTTTTTGTAATGTTGCGGCATGAGCTTTCTCTTGTCTGAGAAGAATGTTTTGAGATTGTTTCTGCGTTATGAGATCGCCCGCCATTGTAGTCAATTCGTTAGTTTTTTTTGTAATCAAAGCCATTTGTTGGCGTTGAATTTGTGCAAATTTTCTAAAAAATACATACCTTTGATATGCTTCATGATAGTCTTTTGCAGAGAAAATAAACAATAATTTATCTGTTGCAGATTTGTTTCTCTGAGCATAGCGTAACATTTGTGCATAATTTTGTTTTAGTATCTCCAAATTGCGATATTCTTCTCCGATGGATTGCTTTGTTTGGTTAATTTGTTCGTCAAGCATATTGACTTGTGAGGTAATATTATTAACCAATTGTTGTCTTTGTTCAACCTTTTTTCTTATTATCTGCAATTCAGATGCAGACATCTTGTTTTTCTTTTTAGTTTCTTTTAAGATAGCATTCATAGAGGCGATTTCTTTCTCCAGTTTCGCCTTTTCGTTTTCCAATTTCTGTCTGTTTTGTGCCTGCAAATTACCGCTTAGGAGAGTCAGCCCCACAGTACATATAACAAGCATACATAAATATTTAAAAGTCTTCACCTACACTTCCTCATTGAAATTATTAAACTGCAAATTTAACAAAAAAACTTAACAAACAACAAGTTTTACTGATAAAAGTTAATAATACAGTATATGCAAATACACTATTGCCGATTAATAACGTCTGAATTAGATATATATTCACGGAAAAAGACCATAAGGTGCAAACTACCGGAAAGAAGGTTTGACAGGATTACTTTCTTGATATTTGACTATTACATGATATGTTTGTCGGGCATACGGAATGCAATATTAATATATTTGGTATAAGAAAAATGGATGCTTATAAGAAAATGTTATTTAACTATATAAACATATAAACATTTTTTTTATAACTTTGCAGTATGAAAAATATTAGGAATTTCAGCATCATAGCACATATTGACCATGGTAAAAGTACATTGGCAGACCGTTTATTGGAATTTACTAAATCCGTTCCTCAGCGTGAAATGGAAGCACAGGTACTTGACAATATGGATTTGGAGCGTGAAAGAGGTATTACTATAAAATCACACGCCATTCAAATGGAATACAAGTACAATAACGAAACGTACTACCTTAATCTGATTGATACTCCGGGTCACGTGGATTTTTCTTACGAAGTTTCCCGAAGTATTGCAGCTTGTGAGGGGGCTTTATTGATTGTTGATTCAACACAGGGAATACAAGCCCAGACAATATCTAATCTTTATCAGGCTTTGGATAATGATCTTGTGATAATACCGATATTGAATAAGATAGATTTGCAAAACAGTATGGTGGAGGAGGTGGCAGATCAAGTAATTGACTTATTGGGTTGCGATCGTGAAGACATCATTCTTGCAAGTGGTAAAACAGGACAGGGTGTTGAAGATATTTTAAAGGCTATAGTAGAAAAAATTCCGCAACCTGAAGGCGATGAAGACGCACCTTTGCAGGCTTTAATCTTTGATTCGGTTTTCAATTCTTACAGAGGAGTTATTTCTTATTTCAGAATCTTCAACGGAACGCTCAAACAAGGCGACAAAGTCAAGTTTATGGCAACGGGGAAAGATTACAATGCGGACGAGATAGGTATTTTAAAATACGATTTGGCTCCGTGCAAACAGTTGTCTGCGGGAGATGTGGGTTATATTATCAGTTCCATAAAGACAAGCAGTGAAGTTAAAGTAGGAGATACGATAACCACCGTTGAGAAACCTTGTTTAGAAGCAGTTAAAGGCTTTCAAGATGTAAAACCTATGGTCTTTGCAGGTGTCTATCCTCAAGATGCGGCAGATTATGAAGAACTGCGTTCAAGTATTGAGAAACTTCAACTTAATGATGCTTCACTTACGTTCGTTCCCGAGAGTTCATTAGCATTAGGGTTCGGGTTCCGATGCGGTTTTTTGGGACTTCTACACATGGAAATCATACAAGAACGATTGGAAAGAGAGTTTAATATAGATGTAATAACAACTGTACCGAATGTAAATTACAAGGTCTTTACCACAAAAGGAGAATGTTTGGAAGTATATAACCCTTCGGGACTGCCCGATCCGTCAAACATTGAGCATATTGAGGAACCTTATATATTAGCATCAATAATTACAAAAACGGATTATATAGGTGCGATAATGAAACTTTGCATTGACAAAAGGGGAATACTCAAGAATCAGACTTATATTACTACCGACCGGGCAGAGATAGTTTTTGAATTGCCTTTGAGTGAAGTAGTATTTGATTTTTACGATAAATTAAAAAGTATTTCCAAAGGTTACGCCTCATTTGACTATCATCCGTTTGATTACAAGCCTTCAAAACTTGTGAAGTTGGAAATCTTGCTCAACGGCGACCCTGTTGATGCTCTTTCAACCTTAATTTATGCGGATAATGCTTATCCTTTCGGTCGCAGAATGTGTGAAAAACTCAAAGAACTCATACCTCGTCAGCAATTTGATGTAGCGATACAGGCGGCAATAGGCTCAAAAATTATTGCAAGAGAGACAGTCAAAGCCGTAAGGAAGGATGTAACTGCCAAATGTTACGGAGGAGATATAACAAGAAAGCGTAAATTGTTGGAAAAACAGAAAGAAGGAAAGAAACGTATGCGTCAAGTCGGTAGCGTAGAAGTACCGCAGAGTGCATTTTTAGCCGTATTGAAACTGGATTAAAGATGAGCGATACAATATTATACATAGTAATACCGTGTTATAATGAACAGGAAGTGCTTAATCTTACTGCAGACGTGTTGAAACAAAAAATGAATACGTTGTTTAATGACGGAAAGATAAGTACGAGAAGTAAAGTAATGTTCGTTAATGACGGCAGCAAAGACAAAACATGGCAAATCATTAAAGATTTACATAGAGAAGATGCTTTGTTTACAGGTATTACTCTTTCACGTAATCGAGGTCATCAGAATGCCCTTTTGGCAGGACTTATGACGGCAAAACAATATGCTGATATTGTAATCAGTATGGATGCCGATATGCAGGACGACATCAACGTTATAGACCGTTTTATTGACAAATACAACCAAGGTAATGATATTGTTTACGGGGTTCGTTCTTCACGCAAAACAGATACCGTCTTTAAACGCAATACAGCTCTTGCTTTTTATAAATTAATGCAGTGGTTAGGTGCCGAAACAGTGTATAATCATGCCGATTACAGATTGATGAGTAAGCGGGCTTTGGAGGGATTGGCTCAATTTAATGAGGTAAATTTGTTTCTCAGAGGCTTGGTTCCTATGGTAGGTTACTTGTCAGATACGGTTGAATACGAAAGAGGTGAAAGGAAAGCAGGAGAAAGTAAATATCCTTTAAAGAAGATGACGGCATTTGCCCTTGACGGCATAACTTCTTTGAGTATTAAGCCGATTACTTTGATAACGAAATTGGGACTTATCATATTTCTATTGTCTTTGGCTGCATTGATATGGATTTTGATTGTAAAATTTACAGGTCATGCCACAATCGGTTGGTCAAGTATCTTGATTTCGATTTGGATGTTGGGAGGTTTGCAATTGTTGGCAATAGGAATAATCGGAGAATATATCGGAAAAATTTATAAAGAAACTAAACAACGTCCGCGTTATATAATTGCGGAAAATTTAGAAGAAGTAAAAGACACAAATCAATAATAAAAAATTTTTAAAACGATGGAAACGGCAGCATTTGCATTAATTACATTAGTATTTTTAGCAACCGTATGGATGTTCGGTTACTATTTTCGTCAGCAAACAAAGGAATTTGTAACCAATGAACAGAAAAAGACTTTGTTGGAAATACAAAAAATTTCGGAAAGTGAAACAAGAAAAGTTGTAACTCCGATACAGTTACAGGCATACGAACGTTTGGTTTTATTTTTAGAAAGAATGAAACCGGATAATTTGGTTTTGCGTTGTTATCAACCCGATATGAATACCCGATTGCTCAGAGATGTAATGATTCAAAACATAAGAGATGAGTATGAACACAACTTGTCGCAGCAACTTTACGTTTCTTCGCAGGCTTGGGTTTATATCAAAAACGCAAAGGAAGAAATAATTAATATTCTTAACTCTTTGGTTCCGAAAGATGACGAACAACTGACGCCTACTCAATATGCAGGAATGTTGTTTGAGAAGATGCAAACGCAGAATAATCAAATAGAGTTGGCACAAGAATATTTGAAGAACGAGATTCAGGAAAGATTTAAATAAATGGAGACTTTAGCACATCATTTATTGGACATATTGACCAACAGTGTTGAAGCGGGAGCAACGGAAATAAATATTACAATCAGAGAGTCGCTCGAGAAAAATGTTTTTCGTTTTGTGGTGGAAGACGACGGTTGCGGTATGGACAAGACTTTGCTGAGCAAAGCTGCCGATAAAGGAGTTACAACCAAAGCAGGCAAAAACAGAGGCATGGGGTTGTATCTTTTGAAATCCATGACGGAAGAAAATGAAGGAATGTTCCAACTTTCTTCACATAACGGCAAATCCACCCGATTGGAATGGACAGTCAAACATAGCAGTCCTAAAAGAAAACCGCTCGGAGACATATCAGGTGTTATTGCTGACTTTATTTTCTCGCATAAAGATATAGATGTTTTCTTTATGTACGCAACGGAAGAAGACACTTTCTCATTTTATTTGCCATCCATGGCTTATATGTATAATTTGGAGAAGATGGAGAGTGGCAGCGACTTAAAAAAAATGAAGAAAGTTATACAAAAAAATCTTGAACGCATAAAATACAATAAATAATCATGACATTAGAAGAAAAAATCAACGCCTGCATCAAAGAAAGTATGTTGGCAAGAGATCAAAAACGTTTAGCCGCTTTGCGTGCAGTAAAAAGTGAGATACTTTTATTGAAAACCAAAGAAGCGGGACATGTAATAACTCCGCAGGAGGAGATTGCAGTATTGCAGCGTTTGGTAAAACAAAGAAAAGAATCAGCTTCAATGTACAAAGAACAGAACAGAGAAGACCTTTGTGAAGAAGAAACGTTTCAACAACAAGTAATAGAAGAGTTTTTGCCGAAACAGTTAAGCGAGGATGAGATAAAAACTCAGTTACAGGCTATAATAAGTGAGACGGGAGCGTCTTCAATGAAAGATATGGGCAAAGTAATGAAAGTGGCACAGGAAAAATTTGCAGGAAGTGCCGACAACAAGTTAGTTTCAACCATAGTAAAAAGATTATTGGGCTAAACTATCATAATTTTACGCTGAATTACGGCTGATTTTCCGTGCAGCAACAACAGAAAAGTGTATTACTGATGAGGTAATTGCACTTTTTTATTTTAACGTTGTAATATATTGGTTCTTTTCTAAAAAGAAGTACACAAAAAAAGAAAGATATTTTTAAGAATACTTATATAATGCAAAATCAGACGGCATTTAACACGAATCAAAAGCTGTTTTAAAAACCTTGAAATGCCCTTTCGCAGAATTCTTTTCAGAAAAGAGAATTTTCTTTCTTCACCTTATCAGAAAAATGTTTGTTTCAGAGTTTTTGAAGTATGCCTTTGCTCCGTTTATACCAACTTCCGACAAAAACAGACACAGAGAAAAACTGACAATTTAGGACGAAAGTAAGCAAAAAGTTAAAAATTTTTGCATAAAAATATTTATGAAAACATATGATTTGCAAAAAGTCTTACCAATTCAACATTTACAGCGTTTCCGAATTGTTTATACGCTTGAATGTCATTAGTATTTATTTTGAAATCATCGGGAAAACTTTGCAATCTTGCACATTCTCTCGGTGTTAAATATCTTTTGCGTTTGCCTATTATAGATGTTTGTGTTATAGCAACTAAGGCAGGAAAATATGTTCCTGTTTTTACTCTCAAACCTGACGGGCGGAAGTGCATTATTGTATCCCATAAATCAGGTGAAGGTGTCTTGCCTGCCTGCCATTCCAATTTTGCTTTCGCACCGTTAAATTTTTTTGTATTTTTTGCCTTTTTAAGCCATTCATCGATAAATTTTTTATTGTCCAAATAAAGATTATTGTTTTTGTTTATAAAATTTACTTTCCACGAAGGATAATCGCTTGTATCTTCCTTTGTATCGGGTTCGCATAACCTGTCCGACCATATCGGAAAAGACGGTAACGGTTGTGTAATATTCTTTATAAATTCATTCCAAATATCAATTAAATCTATTTCATCTTTATTCAGTTTGTATTTTTTGATATTCAATATCTTAGAATCATCTAATAGTACGCTGTCAATATTGCAGGAATTTACTTTATCTTCATTGAATACAAACGGTTTCACAGAGCCTACGTCTTTTCTTATGCACATAATGAATACTCTTTCCCTGTGTTGCGGAATACCGATATAGTGAGGAGAGAATATAACGGGTTTTTCCAATAAATTATATCCTGCTTCGGATAATTGGGTATAAATGACCTGCCAAGTATTGCCGTTGTCATGGGAAGCAAGATTCCGCACATTCTCCAATAATAAATATTTAGGCTTGTGATAATTAACAATACGCATTATATCAAAAAACAACGTTCCTTTTGTTGCATCGTTAAACCCTAACCTCTTACCTGCCTTTGAAAATGATTGACAAGGGAAACCTGCACATAATACATCGTGGGCAGGAATGTTTTGTGCCGGAATTTTTGTTATATCTCCGTAGGGAGCAATACCGTAATTATCATAATAAGTTTGTCTGCATTGTTCGTCTATATCGCAGGCAAATACACATTGCCCTCCCAAAGAAGACATTGCTTGATGGAAACCTCCTATTCCGCAAAATAAATCTATAAATGTAAAGTTATCCGTTTTCATTATTTAGCAGGAGAATATCTGAAGATAACAAAATTATCATCTTTCAATATACTTTTCGTAATTTTGAATTTAGGATTTCTCTTGGACATATCTTGTTGATGTCCTTGATTAAATGTTGTCAATATTTTTGAAAAATTAATTCTGTTTACTTCTATTATACTCATTCTATCATAACAAACTTTATTCTTCATTCTGTCTTTATAAGACAATTCATCTTTTGTAAATTTTGGGTCTTTGGATTTTATAAACTTTGTTCTGAATCTTGTCGCGGGATAATCTGTGCAATTTACATCATGGACGGTATCATGTTCATAAATAATAAACCATAATTTGCCGTATTGATTTATACAATTTATAACGTTTGTTTGATCATTTGCAGGAGCGTCTGATATTTGCTTTCCATTCTTATCATTTTTTGAACTTGATTTCAAATCTCCGTAGAATTTATTTTTATCAAACCAAACATCAAAATTCAAATCTTTTTTACCGCCCACATACATCATTATAGGGGCAGTGTTATTATCTTCGGTGAATTTGTTGAATAAATACTCTAAATACCAACCCGCCCATTCTGTTTCTTTCCATTTGTCCCAATTATTATTAAACATTTCAGGTATTGCCTGCTGGGCAGTAATCCATGAATTGAAAGGAAACGATGTATTGAATTGTGTAAATAACTCAAACAATTCACTTTTTTGAGATGTTTTGCCTAGCAAATAGTTTTTGAATTGATTTGCACGGATTGTTGTCAAGGTATTGCCCTGTGCATCTTGTTTTGTAAAAGTTCCGCTTACACTGATTAACGCTTGGTATAAGTCATTGATATAAACATGAGCGGAAGAATTGTGCATTTTTTTATTTATGTAAGTATCTTTTTTGAAATCAACAAAAATAAACAAACCGTTATAATGATACACCCCTATAAATTTAACATCATACTCAGGTTTTTCTTTTGCGACCTTACTCGCAAACTCTTTAAACCAAGTAGGCAACTGCATCCGTTTCTTATGTATAGAGTGCGGATTACCTAAGTATGTTACTGCTTTTACAAGTAAGACAATTTTATTGTTACCGTCAATAAATACAGGTATTTTTTTGTCATATATTTTTTCAATCTTACAATTTCTGCCCAATATTTCCGATATAACCTTATTTAAGTTCCGTATCGGTTCATCTTGGGCTGTATCTATGCTGTAATCTCCTCTTATTTGCTCACTGTTTTGATTCATAATTTCTTGTTTTTCTCGTTGCAAAATTACAAAAAACATTTCAATTGATTACAATGTTTATCAATAAATAACACGTTTTGAGTTCGTATCAATATTATATATACTTTTGCAAAGTCATCTAATGATGACGGAACAATTAAACAAATTATTAACAACAAAAAAACTCAATTATTATGATTAATTTCATCAAAGTAAAGCGTGCCATGTGGGTAAAAGGCACAAAAGAAGACAGATACGTTGCCCGTATCTACCGCTCGGGTAACGTTTCATTGGACACTATCGCCCAAGAAATCTCCCACGCAACCTCGTTGTCTTATCCCGATGTATTGGCGGCGTTGAAAGCGTTTGAAATCCACGTATCAACCGCAGTATTAAACGGTTGTGCAGTGAAGTTCGGTATGTTGGGGTCATTTATACCGACCATTCACAGCAAAGCCGTTGCATCGTTGGACGATGTGGATGCCGATACAGTCAGACGCGTAACCTGCCGTTTCTACCCATCGGTTGCATTCCGCAAAAATATGAAATCCGCTCAAATTGAATACAGGGATTTGAACAAAGTTAAACACGTCTAATCTATGGATAAGAAGAAAGTAAAGAAAGTTATAGATGTATTGATTTACGTTTTGACTGCAGTAGCGGGCTGGCTTACAGGGTCTCCATTCTGCTGGATTGTGTAAAAAGGCGGTTGCGGTGAAGTATTGCAGTTTTCGTTGTATCAGGTTCGGTTGAGAATTACTTGCCGAACCTTTTTATTATCTTTTCAGGGGCGAAACCCCGGCGGGTTGTTGGCACATACCATTAAACAACAAAGACCAGACGCAAGAGTGATATTTAACGATTACGATTGGTTCGTTACAAGATTGAAAAACATTCCGACAACGAATAAACTGTTGGCAGAAATCCGTAATGAGTGTGTAGGATTGAAAGGAAGAGGAAAAGAAGCGGTAACGGACGAGAACAGACGGAAAATTATAGATATAATCACCAAATATGAACAGCAAAGTTATGTTGATTATATTACGTTATCGGCATCGTTAATGTTCAGCGGTAAGTATGCAACAAACTATGAAGATTTTATTAAGGAGAAGTTTTATAACAACGTAAAGATGTCGGATTACAATGCTGACGGCTATTTAGCGGGCGTTGAAGTGGAACATTTGGATTATAAGTTGTTGTTCAGTCTGTACAAGCACCTGCCGAACGTTTGCTTTGTTTTAGACCCTCCGTATTTATCAACGGACTGCACTTCGTATAAGTCAAGTTGGCGGTTGAAAGACTATTTGGACGTTTTGCTTACGCTACAAGGCACGTCATACTTTTATTTTACATCAAACAAAACTTCAATTGTTGAGTTGTGTCAGTGGTTGGCAATGCATCCGAATTTAGAGAATCCATTGCGAGATGCACAACTTAGAGAAGTTACCGTGTCGGTCAATAAGGATTCAAAGTACAGGGATATGATGTTCTATCGCAACAAACAGATATGATAAGATAAACAGACAAGGCAACGCCTCTCAAAAGATGTTGCCTTTTAAATTTTTTTTGCTTTTCGTTCTCAAAAAATTTTGCTTTTGGAATTTCTGATTATAGTTTATCAATAAATAACACGTTTTCAGTCCGTATGGATTTTCGTTATACTTTTGTGGAGTGATAAATATTGACAATGTAACTGAAACATATCTATCGGCAGCAAAAAGAAAGTGGTTGTAAATACAACAATAGGTATCACGGAAAAAAAATAGCGTGATTTCTGAAGAAAAGTGTGAAATTTTCGTCAAAATCATTAAGAAAATCTCCAAAATCACGCACTTTTTTAATCTTTTAATTTACATTAAGTTATAAATCCTGTTTTTTTGTCTTCAATTTATCATTTTGTTTAGAGAAAACGAGAGTTTTGTTCAGCAAGAATGTAATAACGGCATTCGGAAGTACCACAATTAACTGTCCTATCGCATCGCCCGCTTTATTCAAATCAATGGAAAACTTCGTCAGTAAATCAAGATGTGCTTTATCTATAGAGAAGAAAAAATCATATATACCGCTTAATGCTAAATAGTGAAGTTCCAACAGATTGACAAAGTACATTATGCCGTAAACCACAAAGAATTGAGTTATGACTTTATATCCTTTGTTGTTAAATACAATTTTTCCCGTGCTGTGATAATTGAAAAGGACTCCTAATACCGTGCTTACAAAAACGGCCAAAGCCCTTTCCATACCGATCCAACGGCACAGAACGAATAATGTATATCCCACAGCCGTATTTATACACCCGACAAACAGAAAACGGATGAAAGGATTTTCAATTTTCATCAACAGATTGACAGGTATTCTTATTAATTTTTTAAGAATCATATTTTTTATGATAAATAATTTGCAAAATTAGATATTTTTTATCTCAAAGCAAAAGAAATTTCTTATTTTTGCCGTTCCTTAAATTAACGTTAGTGCAAAATATGAACGCAAGGCCATTGATATTTGTTACCAATGATGACGGATATAATGCAAAAGGTATTCGTTTGTTGATAGATATGTTGCGACCTTTGGGTGATGTTGTAGTGGTTGCTCCTAAAACGGAAATGAGTGGTAAAAGCCACTCCATAACTACGGGACTCCCTTTAAGATTGCAAACAATTCATATTGAAGAAGGCTATGAAGAGTATGCATTGGAGGGAACTCCTGTCGATTGTGTAAAAATGGGATTTGATAACGTACTTAAACGTCGTCCGGATTTCTTGTTTGCAGGGATTAATATGGGAGCCAATACCTCCATCAACACTATCTATTCGGGTACTATGGCTGCCGTTATGGAGGGTTGTGCCGAACACGTGGCAAGTGTCGGATTTTCTCTCTGCGATAATGATAAAGATGCCGATCTTACGGATTGTATTCCTTTTGTCAATAGGATTATCAAGGAAGTTATTAAGAACGGTTTGGATGATACCGTGTGTTTGAACGTTAATTTCCCTGTCGGTCCGATAAAAGGTATAAAAGTCGGACATCAAGCCGAAGGTTATTGGACGGAAGAATTTGACAAGACCGAACAAGAAGACGGACATTCCATTTTTTGGTTGGGAGGCGAGTATCACTGCACGGATGAAAACCCCGATGCCGATTGGAATGCAGTTAATGACGGATATGCGGCAATAGTTCCTATGCAGGTGGATTTTACTGCATGGAAATTTTTAGAAAAAACCAAACAAAGATTTGAGAATATTTGATTATGCGGTTTGAGAAAGACGGAATATTAAGCGGATTTATTATATCGTTTCTGTCAGTATTAGCAGGAGCGTTCGTGATTCTTTTGATACAGAAACTTTTTCATATAGACATAATGTTGAATATGAAAATGTATATTTTTTCCGCCTTACCGGGAATATTTCTTTTACGACGTTATGCAAAATCAGAAAAATACTCTGCGTTAAAAGGGTCGGTATTGGCATTGGTTATAACGTTGGGTTGTATAATTGCGGTATTGATGAAGTATAATTATATGGAATTGTAATGAAGTACTATATTATAGCGGGCGAATTGTCAGGAGATAAGCATGCTGCTTTACTTGTACAGAATATTAAGCAGTTTGACCCCGAGGCTGAATTCAGAGGTTTCGGCGGTGATAATATGCAATCTCAGGGTGTGTATATTGTTAAGCATATTTCTTCACTTGCATTCATGGGATTTGTTGAGGTTGCGGCTCATCTGAAAGAAGTTTTGGGAAATATATCTTTTTGTAAGAAAGACATTATGAGTTTTTCTCCCGATTGTGTAATTTTTGTGGATTATCCCGGGTTTAATCTGCGTATAGCGAAATTTACGCATAAAAAAGGTATAAAAAACTTCTATTATATATCACCTCAAGTTTGGGCGTGGAAGAAAGGCAGAATAAAAACAATGAAAAAGATTCTTGACAAATTGTACGTGATTTTGCCGTTTGAGAAACCGTTCTATGCAAAATACAATATGGCGGTAGAGTATTACGGCAATCCGTTGTTGGATGAGATTTCATTGTTTAAGAATACTTTGAATAATAAGGATACTTTTCTTGAACAGACAGGTTTGGGGGCAAAACCTGTAATTGCCATACTACCCGGCAGTCGCAAACAGGAAATAAAAAAAATGTTGCCGATACAAAGCAGTTTGATTGACAAATATCCGCAGTTTGATTTCGTTATAGCAGGAGTTGATTCTTTTACCGAGAACTATTATAAGCAATATATACGTTCCGATAATTATCATATAGTATTCAACCGAACGTATGATATTCTGAATGTTGCTCATTCGGGACTTATTACTTCAGGTACGGCGACGCTTGAGACGGCTCTTTTCAATGTACCCCAAACGGTATGTTACAGAGCTAATAAAATATCTTATATAATCGGGAAATATCTTGTCAGAATCAAATTTATTTCTCTTGTCAATATAATTCTTAACCATGAAACTGTTAAAGAATTGTTACAGTCCTTATGGAATGAGGAAGATCTGGAAAAAGAGTTCAGAAAAATTACGTTTGACAGCGATTATCGACACAGAATGCAGGATGAATACTCGCTTTTACGAACTCAGTTAGGTAATGCCGGAGCATCGCAGGAAATAGCCAAATCCATTGTCGGGAATTTAAAATCCACTCTTTAGTATAAAATGACAAATAGTCTTGATTCGGATTCTTTCTCTGCTCACTCTTAGTCTTGTTTACTTATATTTTTACAAGATGATTATAAAAAAGTTTGTTAAGTGAAGATTTTTTCGTAACTTTGCACGAAATTCGGCAGAGCCTTGAGTAAAGGTGATCTGATTTGTTAGAAACAACTTATTATTAAAAACAATGGATTTAGAAGATAAGATAATAGGCACGGGATTAACTTATGATGATGTGCTGTTGGTGCCGGCATACTCTGAAATTATTCCTAAAGATGTAGAGGTAAAAAGCCAGTTTTCAAGAAATATCAGTGTCAATATTCCGATAGTTGCAGCGGCTATGGATACGGTTACCGAGGCTAATATGGCCATTGCTTTGGCACAAGAAGGCGGTATAGGCGTTTTACATAAAAATATGTCTATTGACCGTCAGGCTAAAGAAGTGGAAAAGGTTAAAAGAAGTGAAAACGGTATGATCACTTCCCCTTCAACATTGAAAAAAGATGCGACGGTTAAGGATGCCAAAAATATGATGAGTCAATTACACATCGGAGGTATTCCTATAGTTGATGACGACGGTAAGATTATAGGCATAGTAACCAACAGAGATTTACGTTTTGAAAAAGATTTGAAAAAACTGCTTGAAGACGTAATGACTAAAGATGTTATTACAGCAAAACAAGGTATTTCTTTTTCAAAGGCTGCCGATATATTGCAAACACATCGTATAGAGAAACTTCCGATTGTAGATAGTGAAGGTCATTTGACAGGATTAATAACCTACAGAGATATTATAAAACTGAAAGAACGTCCGAACGCATGTAAGGATGCTATGGGTAGATTGCGTGTGGCTGCAGGTATAGGAATAACAAAAGATATGTATGACAGAATTGATGCAGTGGTAGGAGCCGGAGTTGATGCTATAGTTATAGATACTGCTCATGGACATTCCTTAAATGTTATCAATTGTGTTAAAGAAACAAAGAAAAGATACAAAGATATTGACGTAGTTGTCGGGAATATTGCTACAGCGGAAGCAGCTATTGCTTTGAAAGATGCCGGTGCGGATGCGGTAAAAGTAGGAATAGGACCCGGAAGTATTTGTACTACCAGAATAGTTGCGGGGATAGGTATGCCTCAACTGACTGCCGTATTAAACGTATGCCGTGCATTAAAAGGTAGCGGAATTCCGGTTATTGCAGACGGTGGTATCAGATATTCAGGAGATATAGTTAAAGCTCTTGCAGCTGGAGCTGGTACTATTATGGCAGGTTCATTGTTTGCAGGTACGGAAGAATCTCCCGGCGATACCATTATCATGGAAGGAAGGAAATACAAAGCCTATAGAGGTATGGGGTCTTTGGATGCAATGCAAAACGGTAGTAAGGACAGATACTTCCAAGGAGAAGAAAAGGATGTTAAGAAGTTGGTTCCTGAAGGTATTGTAGGAAGAGTGCCGTACAAAGGTTCCGTAACTGAAGTGATATATCAGTTGGTCGGAGGATTGAAAGCAGGTATGGGTTATACCGGCAGTGCAAATCTTGAACAATTGCGTAAAGCTAAATTCATACAAATAACGAATGCAGGATTCATTGAGGGTCATCCTCATGACATTACTATAACGAAAGAAGCTCCTAATTATTCTCGTTAGCAAATGAAACGTATAAAAGTTTTTATGATACTCGGATTGTTATGTGCCTTCGCAACAGTAAAGACGAATGCACAAAAAAACGAGATCCTGTTTACAATAGCCGATAAGGATACTGTGACAGTAAGTGAGTTTATGCAAATGTACAATCGCAATTCAGGAACAGCAGGGATTGTTACTGATATTGACGATTATTTGGACCTGTACATTAACTACAAGTTGAAACTTTTGCAGGCTCGTGAAATAGGTTTGGATAAGGATTCATCAACAATTAAGCAAGTTGAAGAATATAAGAAGAACATACTTAAGCCTTATATCAATGATCCTAAAATCATGGATTCATTAGTCAGACAAGCTTACGACAGATTACATACTCTTATCAGAGTTTCACAGATATTGATATCCGTTCCGGATAATGTTGCACCTGGAGATACGATGCAATATTATCAAAAAGCACGTTCTGTCTATAAGAAAGCTTTGAACGGTGAAAATTTTACGGAATTGGTTGATAAATATTCCGATGATGCTTCGGCTAACCCTCCGAAGGGAGTTGCCAATCACGGAGATATGGGCTATTTTACTTCCATGTTAATGATATATCCGTTTGAAGATGCGTGTTATTCATATATTGAAAGCAAAAATTCAGATGACTTAGGAGATAGTATTGTTTTTTGCAGAACCCAATTTGGTTATCATATAATCAAATTAGTTTCTGTCAAAAAGGTTGATTTTATGACTATGTCTTTTTCTCACATATTTATCAGTACACAGAAACATTCCGAACAAGAAGCGAAAGATTTAATAGATAATGCCTACGGACAGATTGCTGTTCTTGGATTTGATTCGGTTGCAAAAGCATTCTCCGAGGATAAATTTTCAGCAAATAACGGTGGAAGAATGTACAATCAGCACCCGAGCGTAGTTCCTGCGGAATATATAGACCTGTATATGAATCTGTCTGACGGTAAAATTACGCAACCGTTTCAAACAAGATTCGGATGGCATATTGTCAGGTTTAACAGTTCAGCGGAGATTCCTCATTTTGATATGATAAGAAGTGAGATTTATGACAGAATATCCAAGGATGAACGTGTTTCAATGGGAGTCAAAAAGTTTATTGCCGATTCCAAAGAGTTTTATGGTTTTAGTGTGGATACTAATGCATTGAAACGTTTGGCGGGATTTATTTCTGATTCGGTATTTTCGGCAACGTGGGTAATGCCTGACGCAGAAGACAGAGATGTCAAGCCGTTAAAGAAGGACGTTTTATTCTCTGTCGGTAAGGATTCGTTTTATTCCTGGAATTTTTTAGAATATATTTTTGAAAATCAAACAAAAACCTCTCCAATACATTTACAGTCTTATATAAATACGAAATTTGAGGAATACTCAGGAACATGCGTTATAGATTATGCCTCATCGCACATATATGAGCAATATCCCCAATTGGAGGAGGCCGTTAAGGAGTTTGAGAATGGAGTTCTTATTTTTGATTTAACGGACAGGATGGTTTGGAATAAATCGGTTTCCGATAGTATCGCCGTTAGGCAATACTACGAAGATAATAAATCCAAGTATCTTTACACTGAAAGAGCCGATGCTGTGATATGGACAATAAATAAATCATTGAACATTTCAGGTTTAAAGAAGAAGATACTCGGCTACAAGAAAAGGAAGAAATCTAACGATGAGATAAAAGATATTTTGAATAGGAAGTATTCAAAAGACGGTAAAGAAAAATTTGCATATATTTGGGGGCGGTTTGAATACGGGACAAATAGAAATATTGATAAAAATGTTTTTGCTGATATTGACAATATCAAAAAACAGAATTATCCTTATGGAATCATAGACACTTCTTCCGTGACAAACCGTAATCTTCTCATAGTCGTCAATGAGATTATGCCTGTCGGTATTAAACCTTTTGAGTCATGTAAAGGACTTGTAACAAGCGATTATCAAGAGGTCCTCGAAAAGTCGTGGATAGATGACTTGAAAAAACAATATCCGGTTGTTATTAATTTTGATCTGTTAAATACGTTAAAACATTAGTTTTTTAAGATATGAAAAAGGTATTTGCTTTATCCGTTCTGATATGTTCTTTCAATCTTTTTGCTCAACAATTTCAGGAAATTGACGGTGTAATAGCAGTAGTCGGTTCTTCCATGATCAAGTATTCGGATTTGGAAACTACATATCTTCAAAGTAAAGCATCTTATGGTAGTGAAGATATAACTAAATGTGATATGTTGGAGTCCATGCTTTTAAATAAACTTATGTTGCATCAGGCTGAATTGGACTCTGTATCCGTTACTGAGGAGGAGATAGATAATGAATTGTCTCAACGTTTGAATTATATGATGCAAATATACGGTTCTCAGGAGAGATTGGAAAAGCAGATGAATAAGACTTTGCCTCAAATCAGGGAATATTTTCATGATATTATAAAGGAGAATCTGATGATTCAACAAGCACAAAGTAAAGTAGTGGGAGATATTTCCGTAACTCCGAAAGAAGTTGCAGACTATTTCCAAAAAATACCTAAGGATTCTTTGCCTGAAATGGAAGAACAATATACTTTAACACAGATTGTAATTCTGCCGAAAGTTTCACAGGAGGATAAAGATCAGGTAAAGCAACGTTTGAATGATATCAGAGAGCGTATTCTGAAAGGTGCTAAATTTACAACGCTCGCTTCTCTTTATTCAGATGACGAACAATCGGCTAAAAATGGCGGAGAGTTGGGATTTTTCTCAAGAGGAGATATGGTTTCAGAGTTTGAAAGTATGGCTTTCTCATTACAACCTGGAGAAATTTCTCCGGTTTTCGAAACAAAATACGGTTATCATATTATTCAGATGATAGCACGACAAGGCGAAAGAGTTAATTGCCGTCATATTCTTTTAATGCCGAAAGTTTCGGCAGCACAGTTGTATGGAGCCAAAGCCAAATTGGATTCGGTAAAAACATTAATTGATCAAGGCAGTATTACATTTGAAGATGCGGTGCTTAAATTTTCCGAAGATGACAGTAAGATAAACGGTGGTCTTATTATCAATCGTAATAACAGTAATGCCTCGGCTGTATTTTCTTTGGATGCGTTGAACGCAACGATAGGGAATGTAGATAATGTTGATTTTGCAGGAATGAATCAAGGAGACTATACAGGTCCCGTTGAGTTCAAAAGTGAATTCTCAAATGCATACAGGTTGATAAAAGTTAAAAGAAAGCAAGCTGCACACAAAGTCAATCTTACTGATGATTTTGACAGATTGCAATCTCTTGCTTTGAATCAAAAGCGAAATGATATTATTAGTGATTGGGCTAAAAGTATGATAAAAAAGACTTATATCAGGTTAAGTGACAAATATTCTACATGCAATTTTTCCTTGGACTGGAATAAAAATTAATATTTTTTGTCCTTTTGATTACAAGATAATAAAATAAGTGGTAATGACACCTATGAATAAAACAGAAATTTTGCAGGAACTTTCTCATAAAAGCGATAATCTGAAAAGAGAAATTGCTAATGTGGTGGTAGGGCAACAAGATATTATAGATAAGGTACTGACAGCGATGTTTTGTTCAGGACATTGTCTGCTGACCGGAGTTCCGGGTTTGGCAAAAACACTACTTGTCAAAACATTGGCACAAGTAATCGGTGCTGATTTTAAACGGGTGCAATTTACTCCGGATCTTATGCCGAGCGATATTGTCGGAACGGAGATACTTACACAGGACAGAACTATGCAATTTGTGAAAGGACCTGTATTTACAAATATTCTTTTGGCGGATGAAATAAACAGAACATCTCCGAAAACTCAATCTGCACTTTTGGAAGCTATGCAGGAACACAGCATTACGGCATCAGGCAGGACTTATAATCTGGATGAGCCTTTTTTTGTACTTGCGACACAAAATCCTATTGAGCAGGAGGGAACATATCCTTTACCCGAGGCTCAACTGGACAGATTCATGTTTATGCTTGTATTGGATTATCCGACATTTGATGAAGAGGTGCAGATATTAAAAACTACAACTACGGATTATGATTATCAGGTGAAAAAGATAATCTCTAAGGACGAAATCATACAAATGCAACAGATAATCCGTCAGATTCCTGTAAGTGATAATGTATATAATCATACGGTGTCGTTGGTAAGTAAAACAAGAGTTAATAATCCGAATAATACAATTGCAAAGAAGTATTTGATGTGGGGAGCCGGACCGAGAGCCTGCCAATATATTATCTCAGGTGCTAAATGTTACGGAGCATTAAGAGGAAAGTTTTCTCCTGATTTAGAAGATGTTTATGCAGTATGTAAAGATGTTCTGCGTCACAGGATAGTACTAAATTACACTGCACAAAGCGAAGGATTGATTGCCGATGATATTATAGAGATGATAATAAAAGAACTTTAAAAAAATATATAAAGGGTTGAAGTTATGAAGAGAGTATTTTTGTTTATTTGTTTCTTTATACTCGTTACGGGAGTGCAGGCACAGAAAAAAAAGAAAGTTGTAGAGAAATTCCCTGCAACAATGGAAGCCTTTGTTGATTTTGATAAAGGCAGTGCTTATTATACTAAAGAAGGTTTGGATATGTTGGACAGTATCTATATGATTGCGTTTAACAAAGATAATAAGCGATTCTATAAAATGACCATTACCGGATATGATGACGGAGATGAGGTCAGCGAGCAGTCTACAACTCTTGCAAGAGACAGAGCCGTAATGGTTTTTAAGTATTTCTCTTCACGTGAAGAAACAGAGTATATCATCAAACGAACTCCGTCATACCAGATTTCTTCATGTTCAGGACAACAGGAGTATTATATAAAATATAAGATGCCTTTTGATTTTCATTGGATTAATATTGCTAACGTTCCTAAAGAAATATTGCCTGACGGTGTTGATTGCAGAAGTAAAGTGCATGTGTTGGTGGAAGAGGATCAAGAAGATTGTTTAGGCTCCTTCTTTGATTACGATTTTCCTTCGCAAGACACGGTGATGAGAGGAAATTATACTGTGGTTACCATTCCTAAAGGGGCTATAGAATATATCCATCACACGAAAGACACGTTGCAGAAAGATTATTCCATAGAATTTAAAGACGTAATGGGATTCGATGAGTTAGCCGATAATTATTTTCTTGTCCCTCATAACAAACAATATATTATCAATGCAGGCTATATTGTAATCAAACCTTCGGTAAAGCCCGATTATGCTACATGCGAAGGTAAAGATACCATTCAGCCTAATATTGACATCAGAGTCTTTATGGATAAACATCAATACAACAGCGGTTTAAAGTTCTACGGTAAAACCTATAAGCCTAACGGTGATGTTGTATACAAAGCAATAAGCACAAAGAAAATAAAAGACAAGGAAAGAGATGAGATGTGGATTCAATGCCTTATTACTCCGTTCCAATTTGACACGGTATTTGTAGGCAAGAAAATTGAGGAAAAAGATATGAGCGACTATTTCTATGCAGGAAGAAGCGAAGAGCCGGGAAGTTTTGAATGTATGGACGGTTGGCTGAAATGTTATAAATTGGACAAACAAGGCAAATATATACTAAAAGATAAGATGCAGGGTATCTTGCGTAAGCCCCGTTAGGGAAATTAATGTAAGCCGTTCCCTTTTTGCTTTGTTTCTTTTGCATGGGACTTTGAAGAGGAATATTTATTGACAGTCGGTCGGTCTGTGTTTTCTTATTAAAAAACAGTGTAAAAGAGTTGCTGAGAAAAGTATAATGATTTCTGACAGAATCATTAAGAAAACTTCAGAAATCATTAAGAAAATGACAGAAATCACGCACTTTTTTTCTGCGTAATCAAATATCGGTCCGATATATACATTTTACAGGAAAATCATTCCGATGATTTTCCTGATTTTTAATATACTAATCTCCTGTTTAATAGATATTTACGTGATTTTTGCCGACCTTGTCCGCTGCCGTTTGCTTATTATATACAAATGGATTATTGCTTTTGTACAGAATATGAAAAAGGCATTGCTTTTTTTAAGCAATGCCTTCGTGTGTCTGAAAAATGTATAAAATGATGTATTTATTTAAAAATTTAGTTATTATACTGTTTTATTCAATTTATCTTGCAATTATCAACCTATCTGTTTTTAAGGTCCTATCTTTATCAGTTATCTTGTAAAAATATATTCCCGATTCAAAGTTACGCAGATTTATTAACTTTTCTCCGATTTTTCCTTGCAAAACTTCTTTCATCAACATAATTCCTTTTGAATCCAAGACAATGAATTGATATTCTCCGTCATCGGCAAAGTTATACGAAACAATGATATTATCTTTTGCCGGATTAGGTGTAATAGATACTATATCATTATTTTCAGCAAACACTTTTTTCTTGTCAGGCGTTGTTTCTTTTCCGTTGAAGATAACGGTTGGGTGGTAGTTTGTTATCACGCCTTTGAAATACAACATCTCCGTTGCTATTAAACCAACAGCCGTTTCATGTTCAGACAACTCCGACAGTATCTCCGTCGGAATGTTATAACTGCTGCCATATTGCTTTAGATAACTTTCCCATAACTGATTATCTGCGGTTTCCTGCTCATCTAACGGTAGTGTATAACTGTCATTCATATTGTTTAACGAGTTCAACGCAATAGGCGGAAATACCGGTGGTATTACGGGCATTTCGGATGTAACGCCTTTAGTCCCGCAATCATTACCGGTGTTGCTTGTTGTTTGTACAACTACATTTGACGAATACGGCGGCATAAACATAGATGAATTGTTCCAATATGTAAGATTTACGCCGTCATAGTTGTATATGGAAGTATCAGTATTTGAAAACTCATTATTGGCAGGTAAAAGGGATGAACCTTGATTTTGTTTCATTCCTCCCACTATGGCAAAAGAGTTGGTATTTGTCTGTTTTGTGATATAAATAGCATATTTTGTATTCTTAAACATATTGCACTTGGCAGTCAATCCGTCATATTGCGGAACGGTTGGTATTATAGACCCGAAAGAGGATAGACTCTTCTGAATATAGTTCTTCCCTAAAGACTCTATCCCTATGAAAACTTTATTGAATCTATTGTTGTTTATCACCTCATCAAAGGAAGTCAAAGTCGGTACGGTTTGATTTAACGGGACATCAAAACTGATGTTATCTATCTGAATACCTGCTGTCTTGTCAGCCTTGTTTTGTCCCGTAAAATCGTTGTTGGATATAGTAAAATGTCTTGAACGCTGCATGGATATGCCTATTGCCTGCAATCCGTCCAATTGCCTGAATAACCTTGCTGCGGTGTAAGATTGAATGTGTTATTCGTTGCAGTCAGAGCGTAGGTGTTGGTAGCAAATATACCGCAATAGTTATTATTAAACTCACTGCGTTCGACATTACATGGCAATGTATAGGCAGAAGCGGTCCTTATGCCGTAAGTCAGGTTATTAAACCTTGTAGGATTAGCAAGATAAATACTGTTGCCGTTAAGGTCTTGGACAAACATAGGATTGGCTTTAATATTATAACTTGACTCATTAGTCAATATACCCTGTGTTGTATGCTCCGGTGACGGACGGTAATCCCTTTCATCTTTAAACGTACAGGCTGTAAAATCTACTGCTTTGACCTGCCACATGGTTACATGGCTGTTTATATAACTGTTTTCAGGTTCTATCATTGCCGTATCCCAAGTAAAAGTGCAATGAGTAAAATAACTTTCATTGTCCAGCGTATCTCCGTTGGCGGCAATATTGTAATATGACAAAAATTCCACACTCTTATTGTTATTTCTGAAAACAGAATTGGTGGCTTGAATTATTCCCCCTGTTTTTTCCCAATCATAATTGTTGCCGATAGTTGTTATACCTATGTTGGCATTTTCTATCACGGCATCGTTCAATACCAACACTCCTTGATTACTTTCTGTCTGTGGCAGATTGCGGTTACCTTCAATATAAATACCTTCCCAGTATTTATTGCATGCACTTGTTATCGTTCCTCCATTTACAACAAGTTTTGCACCTTTTTCTACTATAATCTTACTATTAGGAGCCATCCGCAAGGTTGAGTTTATTGTCAATGTCGCACCCGATTTTATAGTAATATCGCCATGTCCATAACAACTTTCATTGAATATAACATCTGTCTCTATATTTTGTGGACAAAAACTATCTTCATTAGTTAGACAATTATCTCTAGATAATAATACTGCATTATATGCATCTACTAAACCATATCCATAAATATTATCAAAACCACTATCTCCTAAATCTCTTGCTGACATATGAAGAATATTTCTCACTTGCTTTTCTGTTAAATTAGGATTTTCTGTTAGCATTAATGCAACTACACCTGCAACTTGTGGACAAGCAGCAGAAGTTCCTCCGAAATTATCTCTATAATTTGTATTATTCCATCCTTTATTTCCCATTCTATCGATGGTGGTTATATCTCCAAGCCCATTTATATTTCCAGATGGTGCGACTAAATCCATAGATGCGCCTGTATTACTATATTTCCAAACATTTCCATTTTTATTAATCGCACCAACAGTAATAACACCTGGAATATCTGCAGGAAATGTTACTTTTCCTTCATCGTTTCCAGAGGCAAATACAACGACAGAACCTAGACCATTTCTTCCTAATGTTCTAGCCCTATTGATAGCATCTATTAAGGCATCGGCACCGAAAGCAGTATCTTCAAGTAAATCTTCCATTGTATGTTTTTCAAACCCCCAAGAACAACTTAGTACATCTGCATTAAATGTGTCCCACGCAGCGTCAATGCCATTTGATATATCACTGATAGTTTCACGATATCTTACATAGACATGTTTCTGTGTACCGATAGTATATGGACCATCATAATACCAGTTGTTAAATATATTAATGGGTATTATGATGGAGGTTGGAGAAATACCTTTAATCCCTTTATTATTATGTGATGCTGCTATAATTCCAGCACAACTTTCTCCATGACCAAAATGTCCTTGACTATGATAATAAGTAGAGTTTAAAAGCCCTAATGGTGGATCTTTTTCATTAGGTTTCCCTTTAGTATCAGGATGAGTATAGCAATAGGATACTGTTAATCCGTCTAAAACTCTTCCTTCCAATTCTTCATGACTTTCAACTCCATCATCAATAACAGCGACACGAACTACATTGTTATTATTGATTAAATCCCAAACGGGATTGACATTAATGTCAATTGTGGTTTCAGTATTTTTAAGATAATACTGTTTTGTGTATAATGGATCATTGACATTTTTTTGATTGGTATGCTAAAGTCCGGATGAGCGTACTCCACTAGACCACTTTCATATATCCGATTGGCATAGTTGAATAAGCTATCTATACTAGATACACTTAAAGTAAAGGTATTATATCGTGATTTATTTTTTACTTTAATTTTTTCATTACATAATTCGATAATCTCGGATATATTAATATTAGGCAATGGTTTTACTAAAATATCTCCATTGAATGATAATTCATATCCTCCGCAAATCATCATAAGAGGCTTATTGTCAGAATTTTTATGTAATGTGTCAGTATCTGTTAGAAAGTTATTATTGTATTGTTGTGTATTTATTCTATTATTTGGAGTGAGTAAATACTTTCTTCCATTTGACCAATAATAACTCTGTCCAAATGTTACTATGCTTAAGAATATAGTAACGATAATTACTGTAAGTTTTCTCATTTTCTCAGTTATTTTTTAGTGGTTATTACTTTTGTTACAATGTATTTTGGCATAGGACACGAAACTTCATTCAAGCAAATAATAGGTTCTTTAAAGTCAAATCTGAATAAAGAATCATCTTCTTCGGTTGCTTTACGGCATTCAAATTCTATATAATCGCCTACAGCACCCCAATCATAAACTTGTTCAACTCCTTCAAATTTATAATGAGGATTATTGCTATTTGCTGTAAAGAAATATGGTATTGCTATGGCATTGGAGTAACTTAATTCTAATAGAGAATGATATCCGTTTGTACCGATATTCTTTATATTATCAACTTCAATGATAATCTTCTGAAATTTGTCCTCGCAAACTGAGATAAACCAAAACACTCGCCCTTTAACTAGTACGGTATCATTAATTATTCCCGTCTCATTGGTAATACGATTTCTCTCATACCTAAGACATTCTTTTTGTTCTTGGTCATCATCACATCCGACGAAACCAATTCCTGCAACTGCTAATAGCAGGAAAAACTTTTTGATTGTTTTTTTCATTTTACTGTCCTTTCTTTTTAATTATTGAATTAATTTTAAAACCTTCTATATTCGAAATACTATAAAAGCGGTATTTGTGAAAGCTGTCATGAAAAGCATTTGTCTGGTCTGCAATTTCTTTCATACAACCCGAAAAAGAAACATCTACTTCATAACCTCCAATGCCCAAACTATCATTTATATTTTTAGGCAATAGATTCTCTGTTTTTGTATTACGTTTCACAAAATAATAATCGGCACAATGCCTATCATTATCTTGATAAAAGTTAATAAAGTAGTAGATGTACTCATTGGTATCTGCTCCTGTATGTTTGACAGATTCAATTCTACAATTCTTAAATGATTTCAAATTGTCCTCGTCATCATTACAGGAAATGAAACCTAAACCGCATGCCGTTAATATTAATAACAGCAATTTCTTCTGTGTTTTCATTATCATTCGTTTTTTTATTTGTTACTCAATTATTGAGTTTTGCAAAATTACATAACTTTTCATTACGCACCAAATTTTTTTTTACTTTTTCTTTTTGGGAGTCTTCTTTTTAGTGGTTTTGGTTGGCTTTTCTTCCTGAAGATTCATTTGTTTAAAATACGGATTCTTGGTATAAGCATTCATGCTTCCTTTCGGGACAATGCAAATAAAGTTTTTAGTCAAATCAAATGACTGTTCAAAAATCTCGGGCGGAACAGTAGATTGCATAATCAAGGTATCAAATTGCCAATATTTGAAAACATTGTTATCAATCCTCTTTATACAATTAGGAATAGTGAAAGTTTCAAGAGCATGTGTGGTTTGCTTAGGTGCTGTTATTATTCTGGAAGAATCTTTCGTTGTAACAAATCTATCTATTCCTATAAAATAAGGATTATCTTTTGAAATCTGAAAAGCAAGTATGTCTTGGTTAGTACCTATTGACTTAACGTTTTTACCGATTATTAATTCAGGAAATTTACTTGCTGCAAAAGCACCGTAACGTATTACTTCCACTTCGTCAGGCAGCAAGATCGGGTCTTGATTATTATCATTAGCCGCTTTTTTAGGAGGATAAGCAACCAAAGTCTTCATATTTTTGGCATAAAGTACGCCGTCTAAGGAAGCAAAATAAGGATTGTCTTTATCTACTTCAATATTTTCCAAATCAATTCCCGAAAATACCATAGTATCTATTGTTTTTATACTTGCAGGAATGAATACCGATTGGCAAACACCGATACTTTCTATTCCCGTTACGGTATAAATGTTTTCACCGTCGGATATTCTGGCAGGAATATCAATAGTGCGAGTAATATCGTCGCGGTAAGAAATAGCAGAGGCAATCAACGAAACATATTTATTTCTTTCGTTGGTTATAACGTAAGACAAATCGCCCGTGTTTATTATTCTTTCGGTAAAGGATTTGTTTCTTGTTTTGTCAAATATCTCTCTTTCCATCGTGGATTGTACAGTTACGTTGTCCATATCGCAATTGTAAGTCAAGGAATCCCAAAACGGAGCATTCTTATAAGATAATATTGCGCTGCAGTCAATATCC
>JAFUYA010000060.1 GCA_017477025.1 Bacteroidales bacterium
AAGAACAAAAAATATGTGTTTCCGACACAAAGAAAAACAGAATAACCCTGCATAACCATGTACGATCAAATAATAGATAAAAATAACAAAAATTCGGCTTTAAGCGTAAGCAAAGGCAAAGCAGATCCTGTAACGGTGAATACCAATCTGAAAATAGTAAAACGTAAGACTTTGTCTGCGGACGACTACGTAAAAGGCATAATAGAAGGCAACCGTACAGTACTTTCACGTGCTATCACTCTGATTGAAAGCAGCCGCTATGAAGATTCTCTGTTAGCCCAGAAAGTTATTGAGAAATGTTTGCCTTATTCAGGCGGCAGCGTACGATTGGGAATTACCGGGGTCCCGGGTGTCGGAAAAAGTACTTTTATTGAGGCATTAGGAAAGATGCTTACAAATGACGGTCATAAAATTGCAGTACTCGCCATAGACCCTTCAAGTCAGAAATCCAAGGGTTCAATACTTGGAGATAAGACACGTATGGAAGAACTGTCGCAAGATGCAAATGCATTCATACGTCCTTCACCTTCGGCAGGCAATTTAGGCGGTGTTGCAAGAAAAACCAGAGAGATTATCATTTTGTGTGAGGCTGCAGGATTTGACATTGTAATCATTGAGACGGTCGGGGTTGGTCAAAGTGAGGTGTTGGCACATAGTATGGTAGATTTCTTTTTACTTCTTCAACTTGCCAACGCAGGCGATGAACTACAGGGAATCAAACGCGGTATCATGGAAATGGCAGATGCCATAGCCGTTAATAAAGCGGAAGGTAAGATGAAAGAGATAAGTGAAACGGCAGCATCGGCCTACCGTAATGCACTTCACCTGTTTCCTCAAAATGAAAACGGTTGGACTCCGAGGGTATATACCTGTTCCGCTTATACAAAAGACGGTATAAAAGATATTTGGCAATGTGTCGAGGACTTTGTTGCTCTTACAAAGCAAAACGGTTATTTCTATAAGAACAGAAACGAACAGAATCTGCGCATCCTTGATGAGAGTATTAAACAATCACTGCTTGATAACTTTTACAACAACAGTGAAATAAAACTTCAGATTGCTAAGGCTAAGGATGATATCTTGGATAACAGAATTTCCGCTTACATTATTGCACAGGATTTGATAGATAAATATTACAAATCTCTTGTGCAGCAATAAAAGCCGTTGTCCATGCGACTTGAAAGTTGTAACCTCCTGTAATACCGTCAATATTAAGAGCTTCTCCGACAAAAAAAAGTCTTTTATCGGCTTTTAACCTCATAGTATTGATATCAATACATGATAAATCGACTCCTCCGCACGTAACAAATTCTTCCTTATTGTTACTGCGTGATTTGATTAAGTACTTATCATTGCAAACAGCATCAACGATGCGACTGATTTCCTTTTCCGTCAAGTCCTTGTAACGGATGTTCAAGCGATTAGGTACAACCCTCACAAGAATGTATTCCCAAAATCTTTGAGGCAGAGCAAACGGATTGATATTCATAATCATTTTATTTGCATGCAATATTTTACAATGATTCACTGTTGCAGTTGCATCTTCATTGTTACGACCTATCCAATTAACCAATAACGGAGTATTGTAATTTGCTTCGTTAAGAAAAACAGCCGCATAGGAAGATAATCTTAATACAGCAGGCCCGCTCAATCCTTTATGTGTTATAAGGACGGAATCGGAAACCTTAAATTTTGTCTTAGGAAACATTAAAGTAACACCATTGAGGGTAGTACCGGACAATGCACGCAAACCGCTATCTTCAACATTAAATGCAAATAATGAAGGAATCGGTTTAACGATTATGGAATCTTCTACTTTCAATAATGACAACAGATTGTTGTGCAGAAGTCCTCCGCAGGCAACACATATAAAATCGAAATGCTCCACTCGGGACAATGAATTAATGGAATCATTGAGTCTTATATCTATATCGTATAATGCCGCATAATGCTTAAACACATTAATAATTGTATGCGAATCATCGCTTTGCGGGAAAACTCTCCCGTTATCCTCAATTTTTAATTTAACTCCGTGTGTTTCAAACCACTTAAAGGCATCTTTCGGCGAAAAAATGTGAAACATTTTTTTTACGGATCTATGTCCCCTCGGATAGACTTGTGCCAAATCATCAAAGAAACTGCCATTTTTGTTAGCAAATTCAAAGGTATTAGTACAATTACATCGTCCTCCTCCGGAAATTTCTAATTTGGAAAGAATTTTATCATTTTTCTCAAAGACAGTTACCTGCATGGTTTTTGCATTTCTACCGCTTTTTATGATCAATTCTTTCAAATTTATCGCTAAAAATAATCCTGCTGCTCCTCCGCCTATAATTGCCGTGTTCATCAAAATTGGTTATAAGTATTATGTTTTACTGCACTGCAAAATTACTGCAAATAAATATAATTTGGAATAATTTTTGTAGTTTTGCCGTTTCATAAATCTAATTTAAATATAAAAATAATGATAAACAAATACATTATTACAGCATTATTATTAGTGTGCAGTATAACAGCATCCGCACAAAACAACCAAAATGATAATGAGAAAAACGAAATATATGACAGAGTGTGGATACTCAATCGCCTTAATAATAAAAAAATTAATTACAAACAAGACGGAGAAAGGATTACACTGATTATTACGAGGGAAAATGAATATGCAAGCGGTTCAAGTGGCTGCAATACCTATGTATCTCAAGTTGTCATTAAACGTAATCATATAATGTTTCGCTCAATAGGTGCAACCCGTATGGCATGTCCGGATGATAATCTTGCAAATGAAAGAATATACTTGAACAACCTCAACGATGTTGATTCATTTAAAATTATTGATGAAGACTTGTATTTGTATAAAAACGAAAGACCCGTCCTGATATACACAAAAGAATAAAGAAAAACATATTGTAAAAGAATATCAATCAGAGAAAATAAGCGTCATGATTACACTTGGAAAATCATGACGCTTTATCAAATCCGTTAAAAAACAGATCATCAAAACTCATACTTATTTTTTCGGAATATTTTTTAAGATATCAAGTGTGTGATCCCAAAACATTTGCAATGTTTTTATATCCATTCTTTCGTCAGGAGAATGTACTCCGCGAAGTGTCGGTCCGTAAGAAATCATATCCATATTAGGATATTTCTTTCCTATTAATCCGCACTCCAATCCTGCATGTATTGCTCTGACAACAGGTTTCTTGCCGAATAAACGCTCGTAAGATGCAACCACAACACTCAATATTTCGCTGTCGGTATTAGGCGACCAACCAGGATAACCGTCCGTATGTTCAACTCTGCATCCTGCCAAAAGCATACAAGCCTCTACCCTGCTTTTTGCCGCATCCAAACTGCTTTCTACAGAAGAACGCTGAGAAGTTACGATATGTATTTCATTATCCACAACCTTTACCGATGCCAAATTAGTACTCGTTTCTACAAATCCAGGAATTTCTCTGCTCATTGCCAAAACTCCGTGAGGTATTGCGTACAAAACATCGAATAACTTGGTAACATCCTCTCTTTTTATCACACATTCAGGACGTTCTGCTTTGAAAATATTTACCTCTAAAGACGGTTCGGTAGAACGAAATTCGTATTTAACGGCCTTAGTAAATTCATCGGTAATTTGAAGCATCTTTTCTTCAAAGTCAGGATTAATCATAATGTGTGCTTTTGCCTCACGTGCAATTGCATTACGCAAATTACCACTGTTAATATCGGCAAGACGCATCTTACACTCACGATTAATTTTCCAAAGCAAGCGGTTGAGTATCTTATTTGCACATCCAAGACCTTTGTTGATGTCATCACCCGAATGTCCTCCTTTCAAACCTTTCACTTCTATCATATAAGGCAAGCCGTGTTGGCATGCAGGTTCTTTTTCAATAGGCACAAATCCCAATGTATCCACACCGCCAGCACAACCTATGAACATTTCACCCTCATCTTCAGAATCCAAATTGATAAGTATATTTGATTTTAATACCTTATCACTTAATGCCATAGCACCGGTAAGACCCGTTTCTTCATCTACGGTGAATAAACACTCCAAATCACCGTGTGCTATTGTTTTGCTGTCTAAGATTGCAAGAGCAGTAGCAACGCCTATACCGTCATCGGCACCTAACGTCGTGCCGTTGGCTTTCAACCAACCGTCCTCAACTTTTACTTCAATGGCATCGGTTAAGAAATCAAAATCTTTATCTCCGTTTTTTTCACATACCATATCCATATGAGCTTGTAAACAAACTGACTTTCTGTCTTCCATTCCCGATGTGGCTTTCTTACGAATAATTACATTGCCTGCCTCGTCTCTAACGGTTTCAAGTCCTCTGGTCTTCCCCCAATCATACAAATATTGAGAGATTTTTGCTTCATTCTTACTCGGACGCGGAACGGAGAGTATAGGTTTGAATTGTGCAAATACTTCCTGAGGTTGTAATGTATCAAGTATTTCGTTCATGACTTTTATATTATATGTTATATAGTTAATATTTCGGATACAATCTCCAATACTTTTTGCAAAGATAGTGTTTTTGTGGAATATTACGGTCAAACAATTAATTTTTTTAATATGGAAAGATATAAACCATCCAAAATTTCTTACCCCATATCCAATGAATCATTTTACTGACTACCCGTATCTCAATTCAAATAAATT
Source organism: Bacteroidales bacterium (assembly GCA_017477025.1). Classification (GTDB taxonomy): domain Bacteria; phylum Bacteroidota; class Bacteroidia; order Bacteroidales; family P3; genus Scybalousia_A. The sequence goes on from JAFUYA010000060.1 coordinate 4,667, forward strand.
TAGTATTTTTGCAGAAATAAACTAAATAAATGACAGAACAAAAACCGAATAAAGAGGACATTCTTTTTGCAGATGTAATATTAGCATTGCATTTACCTTATTCCTATACGTATCGGGTTCCTGAAAATCTGAAAGACAAAATATCTCCGGGCCAACGTGTTGCAGTGCAATTACGGAATAAGATTTATTCGGCAATTGTCATTAAGTTGGAATATCTCAACGAAAAACTGAAAAATTATGAAAGAAGTAATAATACAGACATCTCTGAATCCGCATACAATTTCTTAAATACCAATTCGGTAAAATATGTATTGGATATTATAGATACCCGCCCTATTGTAACTAATATACAAATAGAATTCTTTAAGTGGATTGCAGACTATTATGTTGCATATATCGGAGATATATTAACTGCTGCATTACCTGCATCTCTGCGTCTGAAAAGTGAAACTACCTTAAGAATTTCTCCTTATTTTAATTCTGACATTTCAACTCTTGATGAAAAGGAAATTAAAATATTTGATATTGTTGCAAAAAAAGAAAATATTTCCCTTGAAGACATCAAAACCGAGATTATCAGTAACAGCATGGATTTTTCACCTGCTACGGTATTGAAAACTATTAATACTTTGATAAAAAAAGATGTATTAATAACGGATGAAGAACTATTCAGCAGATATTCTCCGAAAAAGGAAACATTCCTTTGTTTAAACGAAGCATATACGAAAAAGGATGTCTTAAAGGAGCTGCTTGACGAATTGGATAAATCAAAGAAAACACAATTGCAATGTGAAGTTATCTTAAAATATCTGGCTTTGGCTCAACAAAGAAAGAACGTAAGCAAATCAGAATTGGAAGACAAAGGTTGTAAGGCATCAACTATTGCTACTTTGGTAAAAAAGGGAATTTTGACAAAAAATTCTATTGAAATATCAAGATTGCATCATAGTGAGAAAACTGATAATGCAGAGAATATCATCCTAAATGAAGATCAACAAAAGGTATTTGATAACATAATAAATAATTGGGATATAAAGCCGACCCATCTGATACACGGAGTAACTGGAAGCGGAAAAACGGAAATATATATCAGGTTAATAGATAAAGTACTGAGTACGGATAATTCGGATGACAAAAATATGAGTCAAGTACTATATCTTCTTCCTGAAATAGCCATCACTACACAACTAATAAAAAGATTGGAAAAATACTTCGGTGATAAAGCTGCAGTATATAATTCTAAATTTTCAATGATTGAAAGGGCCGAGATCTGGCAAAGAATAATTACAAACGATACCAGCAAAAAAATCAGGATAATAGTAGGTTCCCGTTCATCAGTGTTCCTGCCGTTTACCAATCTCAAACTCATAATAGTAGATGAAGAACATGACACATCCTACAAACAAAGCGAACCCGTTCCTCATTATAACGGTAGAGATTGTGCATTATATTTGGCACGATTATTCTCGGCAAAAACCATATTAGGAAGTGCAACACCGAATATAGAGACGTACAAAATGGCAAATGATAATAAATATGTATTACATGAATTAAAGAAACAATACTTTAATTTGCCGCTTCCGAAAATCGAACTTATTGACATGAAACAATCGTTAAAAGAGAATAATACTTACGGTATTTTTTCCGAACGACTTCATAATGAGATCCATACTACTCTGAAAAATAATAAACAGGTGATAATCTTCCAAAATAGAAGAGGATATGCCCCGCATATAGAATGTAATATATGCGGATATATACCTAAATGTCCAAATTGTGATGTTTCTCTTGTACTTCACAAAGAAAGACACGATCTTGAATGCCACTATTGCGGTTATCATACGAATACTCTTACCCATTGTCCGCAATGTAAATCTCACTCAATGCGATTTGTAGGCATAGGTACAGAGAAAATTGAGGAAGAACTGCAGATATATTTCCCCGAAGCTAAAATTAAACGTATGGACCTTGATTCGACAAGAGCCAAAGATGCCTACACTCAAATAGTTTCCGACTTTGCTTCTCATAAAATAGACATACTCTGCGGGACACAAATACTAACAAAAGGTCTTGATTTTGAAAACGTATCACTTGTCGGGGTACTCGGTGCGGATACAATGTTACACTATCCTGATTTTAGAGCTTATGAACGATGCTTTCAGATTCTTACACAGGTAAGTGGAAGAGCTGGAAGAAAAGGTGTTGAAGGGAAAGTACTAATCCAAACATTTGAACCTTATCATCAAATCATGCAGGATGTAATTAACAGAGATTATAAGCATATGTATGAATCACAAATAAAAGAAAGACAACTTATGAACTTTCCTCCATTCTGCAAAATGATCAAAATTGTATTGCAGCATACGGATAGAAACTTCATAGAGAAAAAAAGTATTGAGTATGCATTAAACTTAAGAAAAATATTCGGAGGAAGATTGTTCGGTCCCCAAGAACCTCTAATTGCAAGAATAAAAAATTTATACGCAATGGAGATTTGGTTGAAAATTGAGAAGAGTATTTCATACATAAAAGCCAAATCTCACCTCAAACAATATAATGAAGAATTCTTATCCGTTAAAGAAAACTCCAAAATACGCATTTCAATTGATGTTGATCCAGTATAGAAAAAACTTATATATCTTTTTAATCTTCCAATTTCTACATTATATACAATAAACAATATTGTTTTTCGTTATCAGCAAGTAATTTTTTTATAAACAATAAATTTATTCACAATGAAAAAGAGTATATTCATACTTTCAAGTTTAGTAATAGGACTGCTTTTTGCAGTTACAACAAAAGATGTGAATGCACAAACGGATGACGGTTTAAAAATCACCGGATACGTTCAAGCACAGGCTGAGTATGCAGGTAAGGATGCATTAAAGGTTTGGACAGGTGCATACGATGCAGATAAATACGACAACAATGATCACTTCCTGACATTCGGAGTCAGAAGAGGTAGAATTCGTGCTACATACAGCAAAAATCAGGCAAAACTTGTCATTGAGTTCAACACCTCGGAATCCGGTGTAACACCGATTAAGGCTTACATGGGTTGGGATGCTTTACCTTGGCTGTCCGTACAGGCAGGTCTATTGAACAGTTTCTTCGGCGATGAACTTATGTATTTATCTCCTTTACAGGAAACAATGGACAGGACATATCTTACACACATGATGTTTCCCGGTTTGCATGAGATAGGACTTAAAGCCATATTTAAAGCTCCCGCAGAGTCCGACTTCAAAGGATTAAAACTGGAATTGGCAGCAGTTTCAGGCAACGGTATAAGCAAGACTCCTGACGGTCGTATCGCACTGGAATCACACTTAAAATACGACAGAACAACACAAGACGGATTCATGAAATGGGGTGTAGGACTTTCATACTATAACGGTAAAGTAAATAATGCAGACAGTATTTTCTATACTTTTGAGAATAATGCTTGGCAGGGAGAGAATGTAGGTTTGAATAAAAAAAATAAACGCGAATATCTCGGTCTTGACGGCCAACTTACATTCTTCAACGATTGGGGACGTTCGAATTTAAGAGGTGAATATATATTTGGAACCCAACCTTCTGTAAAAAACGGATTTGAAGGAGCAAAAAACAATCAATACAATAAAGATAATGCCTTCTCATACAACCGTAAATTCCAAGGATACTATCTTTACTACGTACAAGATTTGGGAAGAAGTAAATGGCAGACTGTACTTAAAGCCTCTTATTGTGATTTCAATAAAGATGCAAACGGAGATAATGCTGCTACAAAATTTGATTTATCATATCAAAATTACGGATTCGGACTTATTTTTAATCCTACAAAGAATGTCCGTTTGAGTGCTTTCTATGATTGGTATATAAATGAGGAATCTCAAAGCGTTATCGGATATAATAAACAGGTCCCTAACGATGTACTGACAGTCCGTATGCAAGTTAGTTTCTAATTGTATAAATAAATAATATTCTGTTAAAGAGGACTATAAGTAAAGATACGAAAAACAGAAACTGATTTCTATTTTGATAGAATATGATTGTAGTATATTTTTCGGAAAATTTTTTTATAAAAAAAATAAGTAATTTTGCAAAATGAAAATAATAGTAACACTAGAGTTTTATCTAAACGATGGACAGAACAATCATTAAAAGAAATTTCTATGCAGAATTACTAATATTAGTAATTTTTGGTGCAATTGCCATTCTCTCATCATCAATAGCAGTACGATTATTGACTTACTTAATTGCACTTGTATTGGTTATTGCTCTGAGTATTTCGGAATTAAAAACTTACTCTAAAAAGGATTATTGGCTTTTATTCTTTTCTTTATATGCCAAGGCAATATGTCTTACATACGTAGTATTCCAGGTATCAAATTATCCGGGAAATACATAATAGGACTTATTGCTGTGTTGTCTATTGTTGCCTGTTTGGTGATAAGTATCATAAAAAAAGATATTTACAAAGCATTATCGGCATTGAGTTATAAAATTTTGACTGTTTTAGTCTTTTGCTGATGATGACTGATAGCCATCTTTTGACTTAATCACAACAATTGGTTTATAAGAATAGATAAGGTTATTTATTAATATCAAATAAAAGGTACTGAACTAATCAGTACCTTTTATATCTTCTACACAATTATTAAAAAATATTATTTCATAATTTCAAAAGGCAACAAGAAATTCAATCATTACAGAAAAATGTACAATCAAACTTCTTATTCCTCTGCTTATCTTTAATAATACTCTTTCTGAAGTAATAAACTCAGAGTCCTTACTTCTTTAAATTTTCATATTCTTCGTTAAGGCCTTTGACAATTTCATCAGTTATATCCATACCTTCATCGATATAGAGAGTAGGACCGTTAACTCTGGAATTACTTAATATTATATTAAACTTGTCATGTTTAGAATTGTAGTCCTTAACAAATGCTAAAACGGCATTCAATAATTTTTCATTTTGTTTTGCAACTTCTTGTTGAAACTGCAAAGGTTGTTGCTGCATGGCCTGCGAAAGTTGTTGCTCTCTCTGCTGAAATTCTTTCTCTTTTGCTTGTTGCTGCGTAAGAGTTAAATTCTGCCCGTTCTTCAGATAATCTTGTTCTTCTTTTTGCAATTGCGTATATTGATTTTTCAAAGAAGATTCCAAACTTGATTGCTTTGCTTGCAATTCTTTTTGCATTTCTACTGCCATGGTATACTTTGCCATTATTGTATCAGTATTGATGTATGCAATTTTCAGATTACCGGATTGAACAACTTTCTCAGCTTTAACTTTAGTTTCAGTAATATTAGTCCTTTTTTTACAAAAAGCAAAAATAGACATAACCAAAGCTCCGCATGCTACAATAAGTGCAATAATTAACAATACATTATTCCCTTTTTTCTCAACTTTATCTACAGGAACTTGAGGTTTTTCCATCTCTATTGATTCCTGTTCCGTATTTAATCTCAACTCTTCTTCCATTTTATACATTAAGGTTTAAAAGATAAGCAGCCGTTTTCAGACTGCTCACCTGTTCATTGTCAGATAAAATTATACTATCAGTTATATTCTTTTTCACTAATCTTCATCTTTACTTGCTTCCTCGTAAGCTTTCAACAAGTTATTCTGAACATCCGTAGGTACGGCTTGATATTCACTATATTTCATAGAGAACATACCACGTCCTGAAGTTAAAGAAGAAAGTGAAGTAGAATAACGATTCATTTCGGCAAGAGGTGCTTTTGCTTTAATCACTTGATGATTGCCTTTGGAATCCATTCCCATAACAATGGCCCTACGTCCTTGAAGGTCTGTCATTACACCTCCCATCATATCGGCAGGAACATTAACTTCCAAATCATAAACAGGTTCCAGAATCTTAGGTCCTGCATTCTTGAACGCCTCTTTAAAAGCATTACGCCCTGCAAGTTTGAATGCCATTTCATTACTATCAACAGGGTGCATCTTACCGTCAAATACATTAACGACAATATCTCTTGCATAAGAACCTGTCAATGGACCTTCTTCCATTTTCTCCATTATACCTTTAAGTATTGCAGGCATAAAACGAGCATCAATAGCACCGCCGACAATACAATTATTAAAGATTAATTTACCGCCCCACTGCAATTCAATTGTTTCCGTTCCTCTTATAGGATATTTAGTTTGATTAGGCATTCCTTCATAATAAGGCTGAATGTAAAGATGTACCTCTCCGAACTGACCTGCACCACCGGATTGTTTTTTATGTCTGTACATAGCCTCGGCTTCCTTAGTAATAGTTTCTCTGTATGGAATCTTTGGAGCATAGAATTCAGCCTTAACTTTATAAACATTATCCAAATACCATTTTAATGTATTAACGTGGAATTCGCCCATAGCGGCAACTATCGTTTGCTTAGCCTCACGTGCAATATAATTTTGCATAGCAGGATCATGTGCAGTGTAATCATTCAAAGCCACACCTAATTTTTCGTCTTCCGTAGAATCAACGGCACGAATAGCAGTAGTATATATAGGCTCAGGGAATTCAACTGGTTTTACCGCAACACCTGCGTTCTTAGCACTTGTTAATGTTGCACCAAGTTTAACGTCTTTCAATTTAATGGTTGAAACTATATCTCCTGCAGCAGCTTTATCCAAGGTTGTTCTGTTCTTTCCTGCGTTAGCGTTGATTTGGGAAATTCTTTCCTTAGATCCGTTAATAGTATTGATCACATCAGCTCCGTTATTCAATTCGCCGTCCAAGATTTTCAAATAGGTAACCTCCCCTACGTGCTGTTCGTTAGCAGCCTTGAATACATAAGCAACTAAATCTTTACTATTGTCATAGCAAGCTTCTCCTCCGTCTTTGTATTCCAATTTATGAGCAGCTTCATTTGGGGCAGGGACATTGTTGCATACAAACTCTATCATGCGATCTACACCAATATTCTCTTTACCTGCCACACAAACGACAGGATATACCGAACGAGTGGCAATACCTTCCTTTAAACCTTTACGCATATCATCTATGGAAAGATCTCCTTCCTCAAAATACTTCTCCATCAATGCATCATCTCCTGTTGCAGCATTCTCAACCAATGCAGCACGTAATTCCTCTGCATGATCTTTTTCTTCAGCAGGAATATCGCTTATCTGAGCTTTACCGCCTCCTTTAGGATATTTGTACATCTTTTGAGTAAGTAAATCAATAAAGGCATCAAAGCCCAAACCTGCGTTAATAGGATATTGAATCAAAGTAACTTTTTCACCGAAGTTTTCTTTCAACGCTGCAACCGTTTGATTGAAGTCAGCTTTTTCAGCATCCAATTAATTAATTGCAAACATAACCGGAGTATTCATCTTTTCCGCATGCATCATTGCAATCTCCGTACCAACTTCAACACCACTCTGTGCATTGACAACAACAACGGCCGTTTCAACTGCAGAAAACGCAGTAACGACTTCACCTTGAAAATCCGTAAATCCAGGAACGTCTATAATATTTACTTTCTTGTCGTTAGCCTCTGCGTATAATACCGTGCTTACAACAGAAGATTTTCTTTCTATTTCTATATCTCTGTAATCCGATAGGGTATTTCCAGTCTCAACGGTACCCATACGATTAACCAATCCTGCATTGACAGCGACAGCCTCTGCCAAAGTTGTTTTACCGCTTTTGTTTCCACCCACAAAAGCAATATTTCTAATTTGCGATGTGTTATATATTTTCATCTTATGTAAGTATTATTAATTTTTCTTATCGAATGAGTTTGCAAATTTACAATTTTTAACACTAATAACAAAGTTTTACCATAAAAATCTTACAAAAAAAACTATTCTTTGCTACACATGTTTGCACTATGCGAACTACGACTTTTTCTGTCTAATGATAAAAGTATAATCAATGGACAATTTGTTTTATCTTGAGTTCTTCTCATTTTTTTATCATTCGCCTACAACAAAACGAAATTTAACTTTATATTCGTTACGATTATAGTTCTTTGCAAATAATTCTCGGATAAGAAATAATAGGGAAAATGAATATCATAAATATAACACATACAAGTTATTTATACTACTTCTTTATGTATTTTCAGTCTCACCTTTTTTTATGCTGTTCAGCTCTTTACTTGAGAAAAAAAATACATTTTTCTTTGTCATTTCAAAATAATGTACTACTTTTGCAAACGGAATGGATTGAGGGGAACGCATTGAGTTCCCCTTCTTTTGTGATAAGGTTATTATGATCAACGGAAAATTTATAGAAAATTTAGTAGATGAGTTTTTGAACGGCAAAGAATTATTCCTTGTCAGCGTAAAGGTATCTAAAAATAATATTATCACTGTAACTATTGACTCTGATAATAAGGTTACCGTTGAAAGTTGCATTGAAGTTTCTAAGTTTATAGAAAAACACCTCGATAGAGATAAGGAAGATTTTGAATTGACCGTAACGTCTTTCGGATTGGGTGATTTCTTTACACTGGGCAGACAATACAAAAAAAATATAGGTGAGAACGTTGAAGTCGTATTAAAGGACGGCACAAAAGAAAACGGGATTCTTTCTGCATTTGATGGTCAAAATCTTACTATAGCTAAAAAAACTGATACGTCTATAAATTTGGACATAAATGAAGTTGATAAGACAAGAATTGTATTTAATTTTTAGACAGAATTATTCATCAATAAACATTATAAACAACTGATGGAAAAACTTAGTTTAATAGATTCTTTTTCCGAGTTTAAGGAGCTTAAAGGTATTGATACGGAAACCCTTATGCGTATATTAGAAGACGTATTAAGAGGACTTCTGACAAAGAAATACGGAACGGATAAAAATTGTGATATTATAGTAAACCCAGACAAGGGTGATTTGGAAATTTGGAGATCAAGGACAATTGTTGATGATGATCAACTCACTGACCCAAATGCCCAAATTACAATTTCTGAGGCAATAAAGTTTGAACCGGATTTTGAAGTTGGTGATGAATATGCAGAAGAAATACAGATCTCGGATTTCGGCAGACGAGATATTCTTGCAATAAGACAAAATCTAATCGGAAAGATTCAAGATTACGAACGAGCAAATGTTTACACAAAATATAAGGAAAAAGTCGGGCAAATAGTTATAGCTGAGGTCTATCAAGTTTGGAAAAGGGAATTATTGGCAAAGGATGAAGATGGTATAGAACTTATTTTGCCTAAAACAGAACAAATACCTACCGATTTCTTTCACAAAGGCGATACGGTGAAAGCCGTTGTTCTGAAAGTAGAAATGAGAAACGGCATTCCTAATATAACTCTGTCCAGAGTTTCACCTATTTTCCTTGAAAGGTTGTTTGAACAGGAAGTTCCCGAAATTTATGATGGTCTTATTACCATCAAGAACGCTGTTCGTCAACCGGGAGAAAGAGCAAAACTTGCTGTTGAAAGTTATGATGACAGAATTGATCCTGTAGGAGCATGTGTAGGAATGAAAGGCAGTCGTATTCACGGAATTGTACGAGAGTTGAAAAACGAGAATATAGATGTTATTGCATACACTCCTAATGCTGATTTGTACATTTCACGAGCATTGGCTCCTGCAAAAGTTATTTCGGTAAATGTAAATGAAGAAACTAAAAAAGCTGACGTATTTATGAATGCAGATCAGGTTTCTTTGGCAATAGGCAAAGGCGGATACAACATTAAACTTGCAAGTAAATTGACCGGCTATGAAATTGATGTCTATCGCGATACTGATATGAAATATGAGGACGATGTTGATCTGCAAGATTTTTCTGACGAGATAGATCAATGGATTATAGATACACTAAAGAGTATCGGTTGTGACACAGCAAAGGATGTTTTAGCAATAAGTAAAGAAGATCTGGAACGACGTACGGATTTGGAAACAGAAACAATAGAACACATCATAGATGTTTTACAATCTGAATTTGAAGATGAAAACTATTCTTCAGAAAATTAAATTGTCTTTCCGCTTATAAAAAAGTAAATATTGTTAATCAAATCAAAATAAATAATAATGCCTGAAGGAAATAAGTCTATAAGATTACAAAAAGCCGCCAAAGAATTTAATGTCGGCATTACAACGATAGTAGAGTTCCTTACTAAGAAAGGTAAGAAAATAGAGAATAGTCCCAATGCTAAATTGGATGAAGAATCCTATGGACTTTTGTCAGCTGAGTTCCAGAATGAGAAACAAAAGAAAGATATCGCTGATAATCTTCAAATATCCATTGATAAGAAGAATGACTTGAAGGGTATTTCCACTTTAGATGAAAATAATGTAAGTCCACAACAAGAAAAATCTGTTCATTATAGCAATAATGACGATGTCATTATTAAATCAAATACCATCGACTTCAACACAGAAAAAGAATATCGTAGTAAATCAAAGCAACAAAACTCCTTAATTGAGAATACGGGTACCGTTGCAAGTAGCTTGAAAGATAATGAACAAAAATCAATCAAAATAGGAGAGCAACAGATTAACATACTTGGTAAAATAGACTTATCTTCACTAAATACCAAAACTAAGCCTGAAAAAAAGATAAAAGAGAAGAGAGAAGATAAGACATCTAATTCCGATATTAAGGAACGAACTGAAGATAAGAAAGAAAAAAAACAGGAGAAGAAAGCTGAGAAAAAAGAAATTACAAAAAACACCAAGAACCAAGATAAAAGGATAAAAGCAGATTCTCCGAAAGAGAAGAAAGAGAAAGAAACGAAATTCGCTATCCAACAAGAGCATATTGAGAATAGAGTAGTCAATCCTAATAATGAAGAAAAGAATAAGGACAACTTCATTCAAACTACATATATCAAACTGACAGGACCTAAATTAACAGGCGAAAAGGTTGATCTTTCACAATTTTCAGTTACTGACAAAAAGAAAGACAGTAATAAAGAAAATAAGGATAGTAAGTCTGAAGGAGAAAATAAGAAAAAACGTAAACGTATCAAGACAGCCGTAGCAACTCCTGTTAATAAAGATGGAAAGAACATTATTCAGGATAAGGATAATGCTAAAAAAGATCGTAAAAAAGATCGTAAAAAAGATAAAAGAAAGCATGTAGAGATTGACAATACAGAGATAGAGAAACAAATAAGAGAAACTTTGGCCAGACTCTCTCCTCTTGGCAAGAGTAAAACATCAAAGCATAGAAGAGAGAAACGTCACGAAGTAGCTGAGCAACATCAAATGGAATTATTGGAAGCTCAGGAACAACAAAACATTCTGAAAGTTACTGAATTTGTAACTGCAAATGAATTAGCGACAATGATGAATGTTCCTGTTACAAAGATTATTGCGTCCTGTATGCAATTAGGAATGTTTGTTTCTATCAACCAAAGACTGGATGCAGAAGCTCTACAACTTATTGCCGATGAATTCGGATATAAGATTGAATTTGTTTCTGCAGAAGTTGTCAATCAATTGGAAGGCGAAGAAGAAGAAGATAAGGAAGAAGACTTGCAACCGCGTTCGCCTATCGTTACGGTGATGGGACATGTGGATCACGGCAAAACATCTTTACTTGACTATATAAGAAAGACTAATGTCATCGCGGGTGAAGCAGGGGGAATTACTCAACATATAGGAGCCTATGAAGTTACTCTGTCTGATGGTAGAAAGATAACATTTTTGGATACTCCTGGACACGAGGCGTTTACAGCTATGCGAGCAAGGGGTGCAAAGATGACAGACATTGCTATCATTGTCGTTGCATGTGATGACAAAATAATGCCTCAAACAGTTGAAGCAATCAATCATGCTCAAGCCGCAGGAGTGCCTATTGTTTTCGCTTTAAATAAAATTGACAAACCGGGTGCTGACCCTGAAAGAATCAAAGGGGAACTTGCTAACATGAACTTGTTAGTAGAAGATTGGGGCGGAAAGATACAATCTCAAGAGATAAGTGCAAAAAAAGGAACGAATGTTGATGCTCTTTTAGAGAAGGTTTTACTTGAAGCCGAGATGTTGGAACTGAAAGGCAATCCTAACAAGCGTGCGAAAGGAACTGTTATTGAATCTTCATTGGATAAAGGTCGTGGGTACATTGCAAAGATCCTTGTTCAAGACGGAACTATAAATCAGGGAGATTTTGTATTGGCAGGTGCTACATTCGGTAGAGTGAAAGCCATGTATAATGAAAGAAACCAATTAATGAAATCAGCAGGGCCTTCTGCTCCGGTACTATTACTTGGTCTTAACGGAGCTCCTCAAGCAGGAGATACTTTTAACGTGGTTCAGAATGAGAAAGAGGGTAAGGATTTAGCAAATAAACGTCTTCAACTACAAAGAGAACAGGGATTGAGAACACAAAAGCACATCACGTTGGATGAAATCGGAAGAAGAATTGCAATAGGCGACTTTAAACAGTTAGATCTTATCATCAAAGCTGATGTTGACGGTTCTGTAGAAGCTCTTGCAGACTCACTATTGAAGTTATCAACGCCTGAAGTTCAAGTCAATGTTATTCATAAATCTGTAGGACAGATAACCGAAAGTGATGTTCTGTTGGCAACTGCTTCTAATGCAATTATAATAGGTTTCCAAGTTCGTCCGTCTGTTGCTGCAAGAAAGTTGGCCGAACAGGAAGAAATTGATATTCGTCTTTATTCTATCATATACGATGCAATTAATGAATTGAAAGATGCTATAGAAGGAATGCTTTCTCCTGAAATTAAAGAAAAAGTTGTAGCAAATCTTGAAGTCAAGGAAACATTCAAAATATCAAAAGTTGGAACAATTGCCGGTTGTATATGCATAGATGGAAAGATAAATAAAAACACTAAAGTACGTGTAATCAGAGATGGTATCGTTGTGTATTCCGGAAATCTTGCATCTCTTAAGCGATTTAAAGATGAAGTTAAGGAAGTTGTAAGCGGTCAGGATTGCGGTTTGAATATAGAGAACTTTAATGATATTAAAGTCGGCGATATTATTGAAGGATATGATGAAATAGAAATCAAACGAACTCTAAAATAAATAATATTTAATTGCCCGAAACGGTGTGCAATTAACGGCCTCTTAGTTCAACGGATAGAACGGAAGTTTCCTAAACTTTAAATGAGGGTTCGATTCCCCCAGGGGCTACTCCAGGAGAGATAAAGTTAATGAGATTTTATCTCTCTTTTTTAATTACAATATAACAAATATATATAGAAAATCACATTCTATTAATTTCACTACAAGTTAAAGCGATAAGAACTTACAGACATCATCATTCCCATATCTAATGGTATATAGATATATATTTTCTTTTTGCAACTCTCGTCCCAAAGGTGCGTATATTCATGTATTCTTGTTTCAACGCCTGCCAAGTTATCATTAAGATACAGTTTGCCACCAGCAACAAATCCGTATAATACACCTTTGTTTGTCGTTAAAACTTGCGTTACTGCGTTGTCGTGTTTCTCGGCTTCTTTCAATAGGTCTTCGGAAGATAGTACCTCGTATTCAACTCCGCTGTTTTCAAGTAATGTGTCTATCAACTTGATTTTTGCCTGTTGTTGCCTTTTTTCTAATGCTGTTTCCTGAACATCTGCAACGGCATATGCTCTATCGTTTTCTGAAATTTTTGCAGAATTTTCTCTTATTTCTATCGGGTTTTCAAAATTTTGCAGTATCTTTGCAACTGAATCCAAATCTAAATAATCCACGTCAGCGAGATTGGTTCGCTGTTGGTTTATCAAGGTTTGGATTTTTTCTTTGTCTAACGCTTCTGCACCCTTTTCTCCGATAAAATGATATCGTATATCGTTATTCTCTTTACTGAAAGTTCCGATATTATCCGTTGCAGACTTTATTTGATTAGGGTCAAAGGCAATCCACAAATTTGTTTCTTGCATATTATTTGCACCATCTACAATGTTTTCTACATACACCCCATCGTTTAAACCTGCCTCTCTATTTCTCCTTACATATTCATCAATAGTTTCCAAGAAATAATCCTCTTCAACCCGCCAACTTTCATCTCCAGCATTCTTATCCATATAATCCAGAGCGTCTTGTTCTTCACTGAAAGATGCCTCAATATCGCCATATTCGTTATACACTTTCCATCTATCTCCGTAAATATCATCCCACGGATTGCCGAAAGCGTCAAGCATTTCAGGATTTTTAATGTCTAAAAATACGGCATATATTCCGCCTCTTTCGTTATCTGTCCCGTATTCGTCTGTTTCATTAAAATCATCGCTATCAAACAAGTCCGAACTTGATGAAAACGTATCGGCAACAGTTCTATCTGCAGTAAAGAATGAGCCTGTACCCTCTGTCTTTGTCCCCACTGCTCCGTCGGTATCAAAAACGGTAAATACCCCACGTTTTGCTCCGTGATAAACGACCAACGGTTCGCCGTTCTCATCTACAACTTTTGACGAATTTTCCTCTGAATTTCTTGCGTTCTCAAAGAATTGTTGTAACTTTGCATCCGTAATACTGTCAATGTCCAACCTCTCTCCGAGTTTTGCGGATGTAGAAGCAACTTTGACAGTATTATCATATAATGAAACTTTAGTAACCATTAAAGAATGATTACCACGTCTTCCGTCAGTTTCATTTTGTACTGTAAATCTTACATAATATTCTTTACCGTCTATCTTTGCTTTTGATACATAGTTATCATACGATGATATATTACGATGTTCTTTATGTAGTGTTCCGTCTGTTCTTTGAGTACCTACCAAATTATCTGTTTCGGAATATGCTAAAACAGAATTTTCAAATAACCCTTTTAACTGCGGTACTATTTGAGCAAACAATCCGCCGTCTTTATACATCTTACCGAAAACACCTTTATAGAATGTAACTTTGCGATTATCATTTTTATTCGTAACTTCTCCTATATTTCCGTATTTTTCTTTAATATCGTCTCTAGTAAAATTATTTCTTATAATCACTATCGCTTTCAGTCCTCTTATCGCTTTTGCTTTTGCACCTAACTCCCAATCGCCGAACCAATCTTTAAAGGCTTTCGTTCTTACTTGCACCCATTGTCTTTCCGTTAAATTCGTTTTCTTGCCATTAGGTGCTTTCATAAACGTGCCATCTGCTTTCGCATTGTCTATGATTGCCTGCTCCTCTGCATTATATTGCGTCTGTTTCTTTATCTCGTTTATCTCTGCAAAAGATTTTGTGTTCTTTGCTGTAAATTCTCTTACAATCTCCGTTGGATTTACTCCGTTTAGCAAATCGCTCAACACCTTATCTGCCACTTCTTGTGCTGTCGTAAAGTGAATACCCAACCAATCGGCAACGCCTTTCCAAAATCTTTCTAATGCTTTCTTAATGTTGTTGATAGATGCCAATACGTGTGCTTTCTCCAATATACTCTCTTTGCTGTTGGCTTTGACTTTGGCAACCTCTTCATTCAATCGTTTCAATCCATTCGCTCCGCTGTAATGTGCCAACACTTCGTCTGCTATCTCATCGTCGGTCTTTAATTCTGGGTAATCTTTTTTCACTTTGTCCCAAAGTGCTTTCTCTTTCTTCATCAAATCCACGATGTTTTTCCATTCCTCTGGGTTGTTTTGTTTCAATGCCTCTGCCCACAAGTGAGTATATTCGTGTATTGGAGTGTCTGCTTTTGCTTTTGTCTTGTCTATGTATATCTTGCCATTAACCGTAAATCCATAAGCCTCACCATCTGAAGTCTTAAAAAATTTGACGTTATGCTGTCTCTCTTTATTATTTTCTTCGTCGTAGTTTTTAATATAATCATAAAAACCTCGCCCCTTAAGATTATATTTCTCTACTATACTCTGAATTTCTTTTTCCAAACGTTCTTTTATTTCATTTTCTGGAACAGAAAATATATCGCCCTCCACAGAAATAGAACCAAAAAACTGCCATTTATTATAAATTGAAATGCTTGGTTTATGATTAACACCATTAACATTAATAGTAGTTATTTTATCTATTTTATTTTTTTGTACTATATCTTTTATAGCATTTTCTATTATTTTTCCCTTTTTTACATCTTCTATTCGTTGCTCTGTTTCTTTTACAAAATCATTAAGCGTTTGTGTAGTCTCTTTAGGTACTGCTATATTTGTTTTTATCCCGTCCTTAAAAACATCATACATAACAACGCCTTTTGAAGCCATAAATTCGTCAATTTTTACCTCAAAGCCTCTTTTTTTTAATTCAATAGGAAGTTGCTTTGTAATATCTTTTGTAGTCTTTTTTTCTGCTTTCTTTTCATCAATCCAATCTATATTTTCTATGAAATAGTCTGCAACTCTCTCGGCAGAATAATAGTTTGTTTTATTACCATACATTGACGTATGATGCCATTCATCTGCAACTATCTCGTCTAAATTCTTTTTTATTTCAGATAAAGTTACTTTTCTAATATTAGGGTTTTGTTCTTGTATTAAAGCATTTACTTTTTCTGTAAATTCTTTATCCATTTGACTTTTACTTCTTAACCCTCTTTGTTCTGCTTTTACTGCACGCACACTCTTACTATAACCTACGTAACCACTATTACCACCAAATACTACTTTGTGCTGTTTTATTGCATTTTTTCCCTCTTTTATTTGCGGATTCTCAAAATTTTGTATTACCTTTGCAATTGAATTCAAATCTAAATAATCCACGTCAGCGAGATTTTTTTGCTGTTGGTTTATCAAGGTTTGAATTTTTCCTTTATTCAAATACAATGATTTTCCTTGTGTTATCCAATTCAGCCACTCTGCCGTATTTTTAGGAAATAAGCCTCTAATACTTGAAACTTCTATTCCATCTCTTTTTTGTCTAAAATGAATTCCAACTGTAAATTTTTTGCCGTCTTTCTCTAATTCAACAATCACGTTTTGTGATTTTGTTTTAT
>JAFUYA010000061.1 GCA_017477025.1 Bacteroidales bacterium
ATTGTCAAATACCACCCTAATGCTTTTATTGAAGAATGGAGGCATTTACTCGGCTCTCGTGAGATGTTTTTGCAATTTTTGAACGGAACTTTCATAACAGATATTCAAAAAGCAGTTCAGTTTTACTTTTTAATCACACGTTCATTCGGTGGTCGTGGTGATACTTTCGGAACGGTAAAAAAGACTTCCGGCGGTGCTTGTAAATCCCTGCACAATGTTCCTAAAAAAATCGAGGCTATACATGAGCGTTTGGATACTGTAATGATTGAAGGTCGTGATTTTGAAAAACTAATCAACCAATACGATCACGAGGGTGCATTTTTCTATTGCGATCCTCCGTATTCAAGAGGTTGTGGTTATGAAGTAACCTCAACAAAAGATTTTGACCACGAGCGTTTAAGAGAGGTTTTAGGAGCGGTCAAAGGGCGTTTTCTATTGTCTTATGATGACTCACCTAAAATCAGAGAACTATACAAAGGCTTTGATATGATTGCTGTTGAAAGATTAAACGGAATCAACAACAGAGAGGGAGTTGAAAACCGAAATAAAATGTTCAAAGAGTTGTTGATTGCTAACTACCCAATTAAGGAATTATATGAGCGACAAGCCGATTGAGATTGAATTTGAGAATAAAGAAGTTCATGAAAAACTCCTTAATCTTGCAAAAAGGACAGAAAACCTGCGACCGTTGATGAAAAACATCGCAGGTATTTTTGCCTATTCAACTGAAGAGAATTTCAAAGAAGAGGGCAGACCTGACAAGTGGGTGGACTTGGCAGAATCAACTAAAAAACAGAGAACTAAAAAAAGAAAATGGCCCGGACAAATTTTGCAAGTCGAAGGAAAGCTTGCTGCATCAATTAATACATATTATGATAATGATTCTGCGGTTATCGGTTCAAATTTAGAGTATGCGGCAATTCATCAACTCGGAGGTCAAGCCGGCAAAAACAAATCTGTTGAAATTCCTGCAAGACCATATTTATTCCTAACAGATGATGATTACGAAGAGATAAAACAAGAAATAAACAAATACCTTACAGATTAACCTTAAATTCTGTCCAATCTTTAACAGGCAATTCAGAGAATTCAACCCCGTCTAATGCCTCAAAGTGTTTTCTTCCGCAATTTATTTTTAATCGCTCTGTTGGTCTTAAATCAAATAAACTTGTTGTACCTTTTGTTTCAAGAATAAAGTATAATTTTTGTTCTCCGTCTTTTTCCAAAAATACTGCCCAGTCAGGATTATATGATCCGATTGGTGTTTCAATCTTGAATTTATCAGGAATTTTAAAGAACATTTTAACGTCAGGATCTTCGTCTAATTTTTCAGCGAAAGGTTTTTCTACAGTTTTACTATCGTATAAAACATAATCATAAACGCTGTGTTCAACCTTTACGGCATTTTTATCAATATATGCAATAAGTTCATCCGAATCAAATATCTCTTGTGCGTAGTATTCTTCCCCTGCAAGTTTTACATATTTAATTCCGTCAATCGCCATATTATGACGATTTCTTGTGATAATTTCCATTGCTTTTTCTAAAAATGCTTGCGGATTGTTTATAAAGTCTTTTATTCTTCCGCTTCCGTTGATGATTTTTATTACTGTTCGTCTTGAAAGTAATGTTTCAGATGAAATTAGTCGAATGATATCAGGTAAAACTTGATATGTGCCGGATATTTCAGAAGAACGAATGTGTTTTTCGGTATATGAAACTTCTGCTTGTTCGATATTAATTTCTGCTGTTTGAGATACTAACTTTGCTTTCGGGATCGGTGGCATATCTTTCAATTCTGCAATACAATTTTTTATTAGAGTTTCAGTATCAATCGTAACTCTGTATGTGGTTTTTTGTTTAATTCTATTCCACAATTCTTTAAATTCAGGCGATAATAAAACTTTTTGTTTTAATCTTACTGTAACTTCATTGTTTGCATCGTGAATAACAGGTCTGTTGTCAGCTTTTTCTAATGCCTGAATAATTGCTCTTTGTGCCGCATTTGAATATCTGTTTTTCAAATCCAAAATTCCTGCCGCAAGTTGAGCCTTCATTGTATCTTTGACTTTGCCTTCTTTAGTGATAATTTTCTTTTCTTTTAAATCTTCGTAAAGTTCCTGTGCTTCTTCATGAGTGAATGATTTTTGTTCAACTTTAACCTCTGTACATTTTATCGTTTTGAATTTATCAAGCGAAATCGGTTCAGAGTGACTTTCTTTTATCTGCTTTTTAATCTCTTTTTGCAATGGTTCAGCAATGTTTGGTATTTCAACTTTTTCAATATCCGCATCTTGGTTAATATTTCCGTCTTTATCAATTACACCTTCAACCATCAATGCACCATAAGCCATTGCCGCATCAGTTTCATCCATTTGATGTTCAACTTCAACTTGTTCCTGCCAAGTTAAACCGATTAAATTACTTAACTGAAGAACACCGAATTTAGCACCAGTTTCATCTTCAATTTCTTTTTGTAATGTGCTTGCAAATTCAGCGAAACTTTCATTTGCCATAACGTGCAGAATGTTTATATTTCTATCTTCAATTCTCTCACCGTCTTGATTTACACATAACCTTAAACCACGACCGACTTTTTGCCTGCAAGTGAATGTTGATTTTTGTTCAATCAAAGTGCAAACTTGGAACACGTTTGGATTATCCCACCCCTCTTTTAATGCAGAGTGTGAGAAGATAAATCTTAACGGACATTCAAAGGATAATAACCATTCTTTATCACGCATAATTGTGTTGTATGTGTCATCATCTGCTTGAGTATCGCCTTTAGTATTTTTATAAATACCTTTTTTATCCTGTGAAAAATAGCCGTTGTGTGCTTTTTCAACATCTGTATTAAACCATTTTTTCAACTCTTGGAATTTAGGTTTATTGATTAATTCTTCGTAGCACTCCTCAAACATTTGTGCATAAATACCCTTTTCGCCTGTTTCGGTTCGGTATTTCTCAACTCTGTCGATAAAGAACAATGAAAGGACTTTAATCCCTTTATCGTGATAGCGAAGTTCTTTTTCCAAGTGAGTTTCTATTGTTCTATAAATTTGTGCTTTTTTGATTATGTTTTCATCAACACTACCGATGGCTTTACCGAGATTAACTGTTTCAGAGTTTGAAAATTCAATGCACTCATAATCTTTCGTACAGTTAATTCCCTCAATTACATACCCTTCATATAAATCTCTATTACCTGATAATTGATATAAATCTGCACCCTGCTTAACTGTAAAAGTTTGTCTTTCAACCTTTGCATCTTGTTTTTGAACATCAATTTCAATTTTGGCAGAGAATCCGTTTTCATTTGAAACAGATTTGAGCATAATATAAGGTTTATTGAAATCATTTGCGACCGAATTTGACGATACGCATATTTGCTTAACAAGTCCCATTTGATAAGCATCAATCGGAGTTAAGCGATACAAAAGATTAATTTTTTCTCTGTGCGTTGCACTATATCTGAAAACTGCAAGCGGATTAAGTGATTGAATCGCATCTTTTGCCTTTGGAGTGTTATCAACGGACTGCGGTTCATCAATAATTACAATCGGATTAGTTGCCTGAATATATTTTATAGCCGCTTCGCCATTCAGTTTATCTTGCTCTTGGTTGATAATGTTTTCAGCCTTTTTGAACGCATCAATGTTTATAATCATTATTTCTATATGATCAGATGTCGCAAACTGTTTTACATCCGACAATTTAGACGAATTATAAATAAAATATCTGTACGGAACACCGTCATAAAGATTAGAAAAATGCTCCTGTGTAACCTGCAAAGACTTAAACACACCCTCTCTGATAGCAACAGATGGAACAACGACAATAAATTTTGTAAATCCGAATCGTTTGTTTAGTTCGAGCATTGTCTTTGTATAAACATAAGTTTTACCCGTTCCCGTTTCCATTTCTATTGAATATTGGCGGTTTTCATAATCACGAGTAATCGGGAGTTGATTACGTTTTTGAACGGTGTGCATATTTTTTATTAAGTCATCTTGGGAAATTTCAAGTTTGTTGCCGATCCCGAATTCACTCATAATCAAATCAAAATTCCCGACATTACTATCTATTGAGAAAGTCATTTTTGCTTTCTCTTGTCCGATAAATAAGTCTGC
>JAFUYA010000062.1 GCA_017477025.1 Bacteroidales bacterium
AATTATTAATTTTTGCAGCACTCTTCACTTTTGCTGCATTCAGTGCAGATGCACAAAAACCGGTCAAATTGGGACATTTCAACTCAAAAGATTTAATACAAAAAATGCCTGACTACGAACAAGCACAAAATACTCTGAAAGAAGAGATGGATAAACTTCGTTCGGATATGGAAGAAATGCAGAAAGAAGTGGAAAGATTATCTACGGAATATCAGGCAAAACGCGATCAACTATCAGACCTGTTAAAACAAACAAAAGAAAAGGAAATTCAGGATGCTTATAACAGATTGCAAACTTTTCAGGCAAATAGTCAGCAGGTGTTAGCCAATAAAGAAGCAGAACTTACCGAAGCAATTTATAATAAGGTAAAAGCCGCAGCCGGTAATGTTGCAAAAGCAGGCAAGTACGACTATATTTTCGAAAGCAACGGTATTCTTTGGTATGCAGGAGATAGTGATGACGTAACTTCTTTGATTGAAAAAGAACTGGGTTTGAGAAAATAGTTACCATTCAAGTCTTTTCATAAAAAGATGAAAAAAATACATTTTTTTATAAAAAAGTTTTGTCGGTTCAAAAACTTATTGTAATTTTGCAACCTCAAAACGGGCGGATGTGGCGTAATTGGTAGCCGCGCTAGACTTAGGATCTAGTCCCGTGAGGGGTGAGAGTTCGAGTCTCTCCATCCGCACAAATAAGGCTGAAGTTTATAACTTCAGCCTTATTCTGTGTTATTTAAATCTATTCTTACAAATCAGATACGACCGGATGCAATCAAGCATACATAAGATTACATCCCCTCAAATCACTGTGAGATAAGCGTCCTATGATTTCAAAACTCGAATCTTTGTGTTTCAATCCTACGTCTTCGGTTTGAATAAAAGAACAAGTATCAATATTAGCTAAATCAATTATATTGATAATTCCGCTGCGTTCTATCAAACATTCTCCTTTGGGATCATTAATCGGACGAATAAGCACTTTCATCTGTTCAGGTGTTTGAAATAGTCCGTTCCTTACGGCATACGCTTGAGAAAACAACTCACACATACCGTATTCGGAGGCTATATTCTCTACTCCGAATCCTTCTTTCAGTATAGCATGAAGTTCTTTCTTTGCGACCTCTTTCCTCCTACCCTTCATTCCTCCTGTTTCAAAAACAATTGTATGACGAAAATGAAATTTCTTTACTGCAATCAAATCCAAAAGGGCGTAGGTTACCCCGAAAAGTACGGTTTTTATGCCGTTGCTTTCATTATTTTCCAATACTTCTATAACATCTTTCACGTTATCCTTGAAAAAACCGCTTTGCTTATAAATACTTCTTCCGACAAAAGCGTCCATCATACATATAAGAGATGAATGTGATTGTTCCATGTAGTTGGGCAATAAACAAACATAACAATAATTATCAACTTTACCGTAAAATTGCTCGAAACAATTAAACGTATTGTCAATATAGTGTTGTTTAGAATAAACATTATGTCTTGAGCGGGTCATATTCACAGTTCCTGAAGAAAGAAAATAATCTTCAGGTTCCTTTTCTTCCATACTCGTTACATTATGGGTTTTAAAAAAAGATACAGGCAGAAATGGTATATCACAAATGTCCTCTACTCTTTTTGTTTGCGTCAGCTCACACCACCTTCTGTACACTTTGTTATTCTTATACTGATAAGAATATACATCTAATGCATAAGTTTTGAAATCTTTTTCATCTTTTATATGGAATAAATCTGCTTTTGAAATCATTTTTTATTGTAAATTTGCACCTTAATATGAGTTTAACGTAAAAAAAACTTTTTAAGTACAAATATAATGAAAAAAAGTCTTTCTTCAAGGCGGTTCGTTATTATAGGTATCTTTATCGCTGTCGGTGTTATCTATATTCTACGGTTATCATACCTGCAAATAATTGATGACACTTATGCCGAACTTGCTAACAGGAATGCTTTACGTTATGTTACACAATATCCTTCCAGAGGACTGGTGTATGACCGCTATGGTAAACTGCTTGTATATAATGAAGCCGTTTATGACCTTATGGTTATTCCTCGACAAGTTCAGTCAATAGATACTGACTATTTCTGCTCGTTGCTTAAAATTACTAAGGAAGATTTTGAGAATAAGATGAATCGAGCCAAGAAATACAGCACCTATGCCCCTTCTTTTTTCGAGAAACAAATATCTAAAGAAGACTTTGCCGCTCTACAAGAAAAAATATATATGTTCCCGGGATTTTATGCACAAAGCCGTACTTTAAGAAAATATCCGGATAGCGTTGCTGCGGCCGTATTGGGTTATATCGGAGAGGTTAATGAAAAGAAAATAGAGGAAGATCCGTATTATAAACGCGGTGATTACATCGGTATGAGCGGTTTGGAAAAAAGTTATGAAAAATATTTACGAGGAGTCAAAGGAAGTAAAATAACTCTTGTTGATGTACATAACAGAGAGAAAGGATCTTTTCAAGACGGCAAATTTGACCAAGCTGCAACAGCAGGACAGAATCTGTATTCATCCATTGATTTGGAACTGCAGAAATATGCAGAACAATTGATGAAAAATAAACGTGGAAGTATTGTCGCAATAGAACCCTCAACAGGAGAAATATTGTGCTTTGTATCAGCTCCTACTTATGACCCCAACCTGCTTGTCGGAAGAGTACGGGGAAAAAATTATAAGGAACTTGCAGAAAATATAGCAAAACCATTGTTTAACAGAGCATTGATGGCAGAATATCCACCCGGAAGTATATTTAAAGTTGCCCAAGCACTAATTGCTTTAGACATGGGAGTGATTACTTCTTCAACAGGTTTCCCATGCGATAAAGGATTAGTAGGATGCCATAATCATCCTTCTGCTCCAATTGTGAGAGATGCAATAAAAATGTCTTGTAATCCGTATTTTTATCGCGTTTTTCAGCGGGAAGTACAAAGACAGAACCCAAAAACCGGAAAGATTGACAGTAAATACGGCCTTAGTGAATGGACTGCAGCAATGCATAAGATGGGATTCGGAGTCCGCTTGGATATTGACCTGCCTAATGTAAGAAAAGGTTATATTCCTGATACTTCATTTTATAATCGTTGGTATCCTACCGGTTGGAATTTTTATACTATATACTCCAACTCCATAGGACAAGGAGAAGTCACCGTGGTTCCTATTCAAATGGCAAACTTTGCAGCTTTAGTTGCCAATAGAGGATGGTATATAAATCCGCATATTGTACGCTCGATAGGAGATGAAACTAATAAATTTCGCCTGAAAAAATATCAGGAAAAACATTATTCCACAGTAGATGCCTCTTGGTGGGATGTTGCCGTTGCAGGTATGTATGGAGTTGTACATGAAGGAGGTGGAACAGGACGCAGAGCAGATGTCCCCGGTCTGGATGTTTGCGGAAAAACAGGTACAGCTCAAAATTCAGGAGCCGATCATTCTGTATTTATTTCCTTTGCTCCGAAAAACAATCCGAAAATAGCGGTATCAGTATATGTAGAAAATGCACGAGGAGGCGGAGGCACATGGGCAGCTCCTATAGCAGGTCTTATTATTGAGAAATACATAAAGCGAGAGGTTGAACGTAAAGAAATAGAAAAACAATATATGGAAGCAGCACCTTGCCAACCTTTGCCGATAGGAAAGAATACGGTCAAGAAAACTATGGAAGAAAAGAATGACTCTGCTTCTAAAAAACAATAACACCTATGGATCGAAGAAATAAAGGCATATTGAAAAGTGTTGATTGGAAACTTATCGGTGCATGGCTACTATTGGTACTAATAGGATGGATTAATATCTATGCCGCTGTATATGACGCTGATCATTCCAATATTTTTGATTTTTCCTGCAGATACGGGAAACAGATGATATGGATTGCAGCCTCTTTGATAATAGCATTATTCGTAATGATATTGGATCCCAAGTTCTTTTCCCAAACAGCTTTTCTCATATACATAATATGTATAGGCATGTTGATAGTGGTCCTCGGCGTTGCGACCGTAACCAAGGGAGCAAAAAGTTGGTTAGGTATTGGAGATTTCGGAATACAACCGTCGGAGTTTGCAAAGATGGCAACGGCTTTGGCTCTGGCAAAAGTATTATCAGCCATTAATGTGGACATGAAACAATGGACAACGGTATTTACAGCAGTAGGTATCATTGCATTACCGATGTTGTTAGTACTTTTACAAAATGATACAGGGAGTGCTTTGGTTTTCTGCTCCTTTGTTTTCGTTCTATTCAGGGAAGGTATGTCTTCATTTGTACTGATTTTCGGTGCTGCTGCAATTGTTTTGTTTATTTTGGCATTAATAATAAACCCGTATATTTTAATAATATCCATTGCTGTTTTGACATTGATTGCATATTTTGTAATTCATAGAAACAACAGAAAAGTCAAATTCCTGCACTTTTTAGGAATATTCGCTTTTTGTTCCGTAATAATACTCGGTGTTCAGTTCGGATATAATGAAGTATTGGAATCTCATCAGAAAGACAGAATTGAGGTTTTATTGGGACAAAAAAAAGATGATAAAGGTGTAGGATATAATGTGAATCAAAGCAAGATTGCAATCGGTTCAGGAGGATTATTTGGTAAGGGATTTCTGCAAGGAACTCAAACAAAATTTAATTTCGTTCCAGAACAAGATACGGATTTTATTTTCTGCACAATCGGAGAAGAATGGGGATTTGTCGGAAGTGCAGTTGTCGTCTTTATTTTTATTTGGCTTTGTGTGAAGATAATCAAAACTGCAGAAAGGCAACGGAGCAATTTTGCACGCATATACGGCTACGGAATAGCAAGTATTATATTTTTCCATGTTATGGTAAATATAGGAATGACCATAGGTCTTTTACCTGTCATCGGAATACCGTTGCCGTTTATTTCATACGGAGGGTCTTCATTATGGGCTTTTACAGTGATGCTGTTCATTTTCATAAGGCAGGATGCTTCTCGCGGAGATTTGGTTTAATTTAATATTCTACAATAATGAAAAAGAGTTTATTTTTATTTTTTGTCTGTGCTGTGTTCTTTTCGCACGCACAAAATATGTCCGTTGCAACATATAATATCCGCAATAAGAATACATACGATTCCATTAACGGTAACGTTTGGCAAATACGTTCAAAAGTTCTGTGCGATCAAATAAATTTTGAACAACCTGCTGTATTCGGAGCACAAGAAGTATTACACGAACAACTTCTGGATATGCTCGGGCTTTTGGATGACTACGGATACATCGGAGTAGGGCGAGATGACGGATATCAATCAGGAGAGTATTCCGCCGTATTTTATAAAAAAGATTTAGTGAATAAAATTGATCAAGGATGGTTCTGGCTTAACGAGAGTCCTGACAAACCTGTTAAGGGTTGGGATGCTGCTTGCGTAAGAATATGTACGTGGGGAAAATTCCGAAATAAATCAGACGGATTTGAGTTCTGCTTCTTTACCTTACATATTGACCATGTAGGAGTTACTGCAAGAAGAGAAAGTGCAAAACTAATTGTGAAGAAAATACAAGAAATCGCCCAAGGACTCCCTGTTATAATTACCGGAGACTTTAATGTGGATCAAAATGACGAAATATATTCCATATTTACGGAATCAGGTTTATTAAAAGATTCATACGTTCATGCCCGTTTGCGATTTGCGGAAAACGGAACGTTCAATTCCTTCAATCCGGAATTGAAAACAGAGAGTAGAATAGATCACATTTTTGTATCTCCATCCTTTAATGTAGATAACTATGCAGTAATGACGGATTGTTACTGGGTTGAAAATGAACGAAGCAATGATAATACATTAAAAGGACATGACGCTCCGCAACAGATAGATTTCAAAGTATTTTCCAAACGCACTCCATCCGATCATTATCCGGTTTTTGTAAAACTTAAATACTAAAAAAAATTGAATATACAGAAAACAAAATATAATAAGTCGCTAAATATGTGTTTTTTAATATTTTCTTTACTTTTTTATAATAAAATTGCGTTTTTTCAGTTTATAATGGAGTTCAGTGTTTGTTGTCGTTTGAAGCGGGTATAAACAATTATTGGAGCAATGTTTTTGAAGAGAATAATTATAATAGTTACGGCTATTCTTACTATATCAATATCAGTAGAAGCACAAAGTACTGCCGGTAATGAGTCTTTTGCTGTACTGAATCTTTTCAATTCTGCACAAATGACAGCGAGAGGATTAAGTTTTATGCCGCGTTTTACTACTGAAGTTTCCTCTTCTCTGACCAACCCTTCTTCTCTTAATGACAGCCTTAACAACAGAGGATCTCTTACTTATACTGATTTATTCGGAAGTACTTATCAGGCAGCTTTGGCTTTTGTCCACAAGTTCAACAAATTCGGAAATTTCGGATTCGGTTTGCAATATATCAACTATGGTTCTTTCACTCAGCGAGAGCCTAACGGAGATGTCATGGGAAAATTCAATGCAAACGAATTTCTTTTATCAGTTTCGTGGGGAACTCAAATAGAAAAAAATATATATATCGGAGCTACCGCGAAACCTCTGTTCTCTAAATATGAGACATACTCTTCTTTTTCTATAGCATTTGATATTGCTGCAACTTACTATAATCCCTCCAAGAGCTGGCAGGTATCTGCGATACTTAAAAATATCGGCAGACAAATCTCCTCATTCAACTCAATAAGGGACACTCTTCCTACAGATTTACAGATAGGTATTTCCAAAAGATTTGCTCATGCCCCTTTGACATTATACGTTGTTGCCGATAATCT
>JAFUYA010000063.1 GCA_017477025.1 Bacteroidales bacterium
AAAACCGATAATAAGACAAAGAATATTAAGCAAACTGACGTTGATTCTCTTTTGTTTAACACGGCAGAAGACACAATTCAGAAACTTATGTCTGCAAAACTTATCAACAACTACGAATTGCAGATTGTTACTGCGTTACCCGTAACGGAAAACTTTGAATTTGCATTCCGAAAACCTTATGAATACGATACAAACGTTACAATTACATTGAACAAACACAGAGATACCGTAACGGTTTTCAGTTTAAACAAAGAGGGATTCAGCACTATCAAAGCCGAAATCAACGATATAAACGGTTGGAGTGAGAAAATAGACTTATCTTCAAACATAAAAAAGAAAAATGATGCGACAACGACAGGAATTTTCAGATTCTCGACAAAAGAAGATACATTAGCCTATTTCAAAAGATTGCAGACAACATCGCCGTATTTACTGAACATCTCACAATCTGAAGGCTTTACGGCAAAAATTATCAGCGGTAACGACACTATGTCTGTAAAATTCCACCTTGATAATAACAATCCTAAAGTATTGTCATGCGATAAGGAACTGTCTTCGGAAAAAGAATACACACTGTTGATAGACAGCAATTCAGTTACCGACATCAGAGGTTTTTCCAATGAAAAATTTTCCAAAACATTCGTAGTTGATTCACCCGATGATTACGGTAGTTTTGTAATTACTTTGAAGGATTCTTCCAATTCGGACATGAGTGTTATACTATCGCTTTTCGATTTGAAAAACAACCAAATCGGTGATAATATCATTACAAAATCCAACTCGGGCAATCAAATATTTTCCGATTTAAAAGAAGGCAAATACCGATTGAGACTCATATTTGACTCTAACGGCAACGGTAAATGGGATAAAGGTGATTTTGAAACAATGAGAAAGCCTGAAAAAGTAGCGTTTTTCGATAAGATAATATCCGTACGTAAAGGCTGGCAGACAATTGAAGAATGGAATACAGCAATATCGGACAATAACTAATCATCGTTACAAAATACTGTTATATTGCTACTTTTTAACCGTTTAAGAAAATAAATCTAAAAAATATTGTCTTATTTTTTGGTAGTAATCAAAAAAGTTGTATTTTTGCAAACCGAAAAAGGCGGGGTAGCTCAGTTGGTTAGAGCGTCGGATTCATAACCCGGAGGTCACGAGTTCAATTCTCGTCCCCGCTACTCAAGAAAAGCAAATCTTTCCAAACATAAAAAATCACGAAATTTATTTATACTTGACAAAAAAAACACGGAAATTCTTTCCGAATTGTTGTTTTATATTACCGAAGGTATGAATGCGTTTTTTATATGCTCTATTTTCGGCGGTAAGGTCGGATGTTGCGTTATGGAAATTATATCAAATCGGGCTTCCAAATCAATAGCGTATCTGCTTATATAATTATCTGCCACCATTATTATACTTTGTTGCTTTTTTCTGTTTACCGCCTCATATGGTTGCCCGAATCGGTCGGTTGCCCTCTGTTTTACTTCCACAAAAACTATTTCATTTTTGTCCCTTGCCACAATATCCACTTCTTTTTTCTTATAAACGTAGTTTCTTGTGAGAATCCGATACCCCAAACTCTCCAAGAAACTACATGCCATATCTTCTCCCGACCGACCTTTCTTATACGTGCTGACTGTTTTCAGACTTTCGTTGCTTATCATATAACTTCCCGTTGTTGAACCTTACTACTAATCGTCAAAAGTATAGTTTTTTGAATAGTAAAGTTGTTGTTCAAGAAATGAATCTGCATATTTGACTTCAATGTCAATAACTTCACCTTTGTCATTTCTCACTTCTTGAAGATAAGGATTAACAAAACCGCCGTAAGGCTTAATATTCAACTTATTATATCTGTCTAAAACTTCTTTGTGCAAGTCTTTATCTATTTTTATTGCGTATTTTTCCACAAGTTTTTTGCCCTCGGCATAATCTCCCGTAGATTTAATTTGTTGAATCTTGTAAAGCAATTCGCCGAATGTCTTCCTGAGTTGCTGATAATCCGAAACGACAAAATATGTTTTACCGTCTTTGATTTCTTTTCTTACACAACCTCCACCGTTTTGCAAAGCATATTCACAAATCAATTTCCTGTTTTGCATGTGTGCCTCAGTTACGTTTTCTCCTAAAGAAATACGTGCCAATTGTGTTAAAAGACCGTTGCGAATATAGGAATCATATTGTGCTTTTCCGACTTCCAAAGAATCAATCAAGCCGAGAGAAATCAATTTTTCATCCATAAGGTAGTAAAGTGCAAACAAATCGGCACGAGCTTCCTCCAAGGCTGACGAATATTCCTTCAAAGCGTTCGCAGGTGTGGAATCAAGTAATTGCCCGGAGCCGTGTCCCAAACATTCATGCATATCGGTATGAAGATTATCGGATAAATGACCGTATTTCAAGACTCTGTCTATCTCTTCCTGCGAATAAGCAAACTCTTTCAATGCACTGTTAGGATTTTCCAATGAGGCAAAGAAATAAGCATCGGAAATATTTGCAATAGTTACGCTTTTACTGCCGTGTTGTTTGCGAATCCAATCAGCATTAGGCAGATTGATACCGATAGGCGGGACAGGAAAACAATCTCCTCCCAACATTGCAGCGTTAATAACCTTAGCGGATACTCCTTTGACCGTCTTTTTTCTGTATTCATCCCTAATCGGAGAATTATTTTCAAACCATTGTGCATTATTGCAAAGAATCTCCGTCCTTTTTGTGGCATCCAAATCCTTGTAATCCACAACCGATTCCCATGTCCCTTTGAATCCCAAAGGATCATTATAAGTTTCTATAAATCCGTTCACATAATCGCAAACCGATTCATCATCTTCAGCCCACAATATATTGTAATCATCCCATGTTTTCAAATCTCCCGTCTTATAATACTCAATCAATTTTTGAGTATATGCCGTTTGCTTGTCATTTTCCGCAAATTGCAGGGATTTTTCCAACCACTCTACAATTTTTGTCAAATACTTACCGTAAAGACCGTGAGTACAGGCTGTTATTTCCTCTATTTTATCGTCTTTTTTTACAAGTTTGGAATTA
>JAFUYA010000064.1 GCA_017477025.1 Bacteroidales bacterium
ACACTTCAAAGAGCAATAACCATCGTGCTGCGGTAGATGTTCATTATGTACAGCCATTCGGTGAAAAAAGTTCGTTAGAAGTAGGTTACAACTTAAATTATAGTGAAGGCACTTCCACTTCTAAAACTTCTTATAACGGAACTCTTGACACCAAAGAGAGTTATGATTTTGAGAGAGAGGAATTTATTCATGCTTTTTATGCAACTTACGGATTCCAAATAGGAGAAAAACTTTCTGCTCAGTTAGGTCTGCGACAAGAATTTGTGCATAGTGATTTCAAAAAAACAGATTTCACGAATACTATCACAAAATTCCAAAAGGATTACAATCCTTTGTACCCAACAATCCATCTTTCCTACCAACTTAACCAAATGAATTCGTTCCAAATCTCATATTCACGTCGTATCCGCCGACCTGATCCATGGACAATGATGCCTAATATAGACAGAACTAACAAAGAGTATTTGCGTTTCGGAAATCCTGACATTGATCCCGAATTTACTAACGCTTTTGAGTTAGGTTGGTCGCATATGTTTAAAAATACAACTATTTTCACTTCTGCTTACTATCGTCAAGTGTCAAACGGCATGACACGTTTCCAATTTCTTTGGAACGAAGACAATGCCAAATTATACGGATTTGAATGGGCGTGGGCTGCTGCAAGCAATGAAGATGCTAACAGCGTAACTGCACAAACTTTTGTCAATTTGGCACATTCTTCTAACTACGGTTTGGAAGTTATTATTGACAGAGATATTACTGAATGGTGGAAAGCCAATCTCAGCATGAATTTCTTTGGTTCTTATCAAGACGGTCAGGGACTCGGTTACGATGAAATAAATTCTTTCAACTTTAATGCAAAACTCAATACTACAGTTACATTGCCTAAAAACTTTACTATTCAGGTTTCAGGCAGATATAACGCTCCGAGAAAAACAATTCAGGGACGGGATAACGCAAGATATGATTTTGACTTTGCAATAAAAAAATCTCTTTGGAACAAACAAGCAAACATTTCTTTGAATTTCAGAGATATATTTGATACAAGAGGCGGTTTTGGCTACGCTTATACCGACCAATATGTATCATTTACCAAACGTCATCCTTTCTCTCGTAGCGTTCGTTTGTCTTTCTCCTATAATTTCGGTAAGACTGCTAACATGAGAAAGAAGATTCAGCAGCAAAATTCCTCATCTGACTACAACGACAGCGGAAGTGGAGAAAATTATGAAGAATAACGAATAGTAATCTTATATATTTTCTGTACAATTTGTGGAAAACCGAATATATTGTAAAATAAGAAGAAAGTATGTTGCCTTAACTCCTGAAGAGGAAGTAAGGCAACATGTTGTTTTTCTATTGAGCGAAGAGTTCCGTTATCCTTTGACCAGATTTTCTTTGGAAGCACGGATTCAAGTCGGCAATATGCAAAAACGTTATGACATTGTAATCTATGATAATCAAAGAAAACCTTTTATGCTTGTAGAATGTAAAGCTCCGAATGTACACATAAATGACGGGACTATGCAACAGGCAACAATGTATAACATAACATTGCAGGCAAAATACATATTACTGACTAACGGTATAACGACCGTCCTTTTGAGAAAAACAAAAAACGGCTATATTCAACAAAAGACAATTCCCGTACTTAAATAATCAGTATTATTTTCAGTAACGAAGATTACATTTTCATGGCATTGAACGGCTGACGATTCATAATTGAGCGGGATAAAGTTACTTCATCGGCATATTCAATATTATCTCCTATGGAAATACCTCGGGCTATGGCAGTTACCTTTATATTGAAGTCTTTTATCAACTTATTTATATAAAAACAAGTCGTATCCCCTTCCATTGTTGTAGGCAGTGCAAGAATTATCTCTTCAATATTTTGTTTGGCAATCCGCTCCACAAGTTCTTTTATCCTTATATCCGCCGCACCTATACCATCAATAGGAGAAATTATTCCGCCCAAAACATGATAAACACCATTATAAGAGTTGGTATTCTCAATTGCCATTACATCCCTTATATTTTCAACCACACAAATAATTGAATGATTGCGTTTAGTATCCTTGCAGACCTCACATTCTTCACTGTCGGAAACGGAGAAACAATGTTTACAGAGTTTGATTTCGCTTTTCATCAAACGAATTGAATCGGCAAGTGCATTACAAGTTTTTTCGTCTTCGTCAAGTAAGTGAAGTGCAAACCGTAGTGCAGTACGACTGCCGACACCCGGCAACTTGCTGAACTCATTTATGACATTCTCTAAATGTATTGACGGATAGTTCATATATCGTGTGCGGATTTATTATTCTTTACTTCCGTTAAAAAATACGGTCTGCAAAGTTACTACATTATTTTTACAAAAAATGTTTTTTGCAATACTATATTTTGTCGGATATCATCTTGTCTTTTGTTCTGTTCTTTGTGTAGTGTGAATGATGAATTAGAGCCTTTTATAAAATCACTGTGATTTCGTAGATTTTTAGTGATAATTCCGCCATTTTCTTAATAAAAACGACAGAAATCACACACTTTTTTCGGAAAACAAGTTTTTTTTGGTATAAATATTGTAACTTTGCAAAACATAATTACTTGGAGAGTCTTTTAGTCTCCGTGTAGTTGAAATAATAATAAAAATAGATATTGATATGGAAGAAAGAACGAGATATTCCGATGAAGAATTACAGGAATTTAAAGAGATTATTCTTGATAAGATAGCAAAAGCTAAAGAAAATGTAGAAATGTTGGAAGGTGCAGCATTTAACAGAGATTCCAATGATATTACTGATACTTCTGCCGTTTCACATACTCTTGACGATGATTTTACTTCGGATGCCGAAAACAAAGAAGAAAATGTACGTCAAGCATTAAGACAAAGGAGGTTTATCAAGGATTTGGAGGCCGCATTGGTACGTATAGAAAACAAAACTTACGGTATTTGTAGAGTTACCGGCAAACTGATTCCTAAAGAAAGATTACGTTTGGTCCCTCATGCTACACTTAGTGTTGAGGCTAAGATGCAAAGAAAATAGGATTTGAATGAAAAAACCTTTGCTTCTTATTTTTGCTGTTTTGGTTATTGATCAAATAATCAAAATATACGTCAAGACGCATTTCTTTTTAAGTGAAGAAATAGAGTTTTTAGGATTGTCGTGGTTCAGAATCCATTTCATTGAAAATAAAGGAATGGCTTTCGGAATGAGTTTCGGAGACAATATCGGTAAGTTTATTCTGACGTTCGTAAGAATTATTGCGTCCGTTTTGATATTTATATATCTCACACGTTTGGTTAAGAAGAATGAAAAGCCTTTGATTATCTATTCCTTTGCTTTGATATTTGCAGGAGCTGCAGGAAATATAATCGATTCTTTGTTTTACGGCGTTTTGTTTTCTAAAAGTACGTTTTTTCAGGTAGCAACATTCCTGCCCGAAGGAGGCGGATATGCTCCGATGTTGTTCGGTAAAGTGGTGGATATGTTTTATTTTCCTTTGATAGATACCGATTTGCCTGCATGGATACCTTTGTTCGGAGGAAAACATATTAGTTTTTTTGATGCAATATTCAATTTTTCTGATGCGGCTATAACAATCGGCGTCGTTTTGTTGATAATCGGCATTTACATCAAAGACAAGACAGACAAGAAAGATCGAAACGACAAAGTTATTTGTGCAGAAGATTTACAAAGCGGGGAAAATACGGAATTGTAAAAAATGGAAATACTGATAATTCTTTTTTTTGTTTTGCTTAACGGTTTCTTTTCAATGGCGGAGATAGCCGTTATTTCATCAAGAAAAACGAAACTTGAGTCAGATTCAAAAAAAGGCAGCAAGTCTGCAAAGAGGATTTTAGAGGTTATTACAAATCCCGACAAATTCCTTTCAACCATTCAGATATGTATTACTACCATAGGGCTGATCATAGGATTATATACAGGAGAATCGTACGTTAAGAGATTGACTTCTTTTTTCGTTTCCTTAAATGTTGATAACTCTTTGGCGGTTATAATATCCAGAATCGTAATCGTCTTGATTGAAACGTTTTGTATGCTGGTTTTGGGGGAATTGTTACCTAAGAGAATAGGAATGAGTAATCCTGAAAAGGTCGCCTCACTGATTATCCGTCCGATGAATTTCTTGTCTAAGATGTTTGCTCCTTTTGTATGGTTGTTGTCACAAACAACAGGAGGTTTGGCAAAGTTGTTGGGAATTAAATCACATGTACGCCAAAAGGCTACGGAAGATGAGATAAAGTCCATAATAGACGATAGTGCGAATGCAGGAGAAATTGATCATACCGAACAGGATATAGTAACGAGAGTATTTGATTTGGATGACAGGAGAATAGAATCTTTGATGACTCCGAGAAAGGATTTGCAATGGGTTGATAAGGAGGATTTCTTGAAAGACTTGATAAAACGGGTTGATAAAGACAGCATACACTATATATACCCTGTTTGTGAAGAGAGTTTGGACAATATTGTCGGAGTTATGTTTATCAAAGATATGTTCCCCGTTAGTGAAAAGACTTTTGATTACAAGGTTAAGGATATAATGAGGGAACCTAATTTTATCCACGAGAGTGTTTCCATTTATGATTTGTTGGAAATATTTAAAAAGACCAAGATTCATTATGCGTTCATCATTGATGAATTCGGTATGGTTCAAGGAATGGTTACAATGAATGATATTTTGGAGGCAATAGTAGGCAACTCATCCGAATTGGAAACAAATCCGGATGAACAGGAGTTTCTTATGAGATCTGACGGCAGTTATTTGATTGACGGTCAATATCCTTTTTATGATTTTTTGAGCCATTTTGATATGGAAGACGATTACCAAAAGTATCCGTACAACACAATCAGCGGATTGATTCTCGCAATAACGGGTAAGGTTCCGAAAACGGGAGATAAGATAGGTTGGCATGACTTTGTATTTGAGATAGTGGATATGGATTCGGTAAGAATAGATAAAGTATTAGTTACTGAAAATAAGGATAAAAACAATACTGATAATTAAAAAAAAGACAAAAAAAAATCAATATTTATTGTTTTTCGGAAATAAAATTGTAAATTTGCAGTCGATTTTCAGAAAATAAAATTTAAACGAAATATAATTTAACAAAAAACAATTAAAAAACTATGAAAAAAGTATGTGCTTATTTGTCAATAATGTTCTTCTTATTGGCATTTGTATCAAATGGAGCTTTTGCACAAGATGCTAAAGCTGCAGCGGAAACAGCTACTGAAACTGTAGCAGAAACTGTATCCGAATCAGCAACAAATGACGCTGTTGCTACTGAGGCTGCTCCTGTTTCTGAGAAAAAATCTTTCCACCAAGTATTGAAGACCAAGTACATTGAGGGTGGTGTTGGTTGGATGACCCCTATTCTTATTTGTTTGATTTTAGGTTTGGGCTTGGTTATTGAAAGAATAATCTATTTGAACCTTGCAACAACAAATACTGATAAGTTGTTACAAAAAATAGAAGACAACGTTAAAGCAGGAAACTATGATGCAGCAAAAGATGTTTGCAAAAACACAAGAGGTCCTGTTGCTTCTATATTCTTCCAGGGATTGGATAGAGTAAATAACGGTTTGGAAGATGTTGAAAAATCCATCACTTCTTACGGTGGTGTTCAGATGGCAAGATTGGAAAGCAACATGGTTTGGATTTCATTGTTTATTGCTATTGCTCCTTCATTGGGATTCTTGGGTACAGTTGTCGGAATGGTACAAGCATTCGACGATATTGAAAAAGCAGGTGATATTTCTC
Organism: Bacteroidales bacterium; assembly: GCA_017477025.1. Classification (GTDB taxonomy): domain Bacteria; phylum Bacteroidota; class Bacteroidia; order Bacteroidales; family P3; genus Scybalousia_A. The sequence continues at coordinate 5,785 of JAFUYA010000064.1, forward strand.
CGACAGTTGTTGCCGGCGGTATGAAAGTGGCTTTGATTACGACAATTTTCGGTTTGATTGTTGCATTGATTCTTCAGGTTTGCTACAACTATTTGTTGTCAAAGATTGAGAGTTTAGTTTCTTCTATGGAAGATGCTTCTATATCATTTATGGACATCTTGGTAAAGAACAGAAAGTAAATTGATGTTTTAGTCGGGAACATTGTTACTGATGTTTTTTATCGGCAATGTTTCAAATCAATTATTTACTTAATTAAAAAACCAAGGAGGAAAAATAAATGAAAAAAGAAAAAAGACCGATATTGATAGCTGCATTGGTTATTGCAATATTAGCATGTATTGCTGCGTTGTGCTATGCTATCACTTTTGATAAGAATACACCGGTATCTGAACAGCCTACAGCCTCTATGTTTTGGGGAATTGCCTATTGGACGGCATTTGTTTTGATAGTATGCTCGGCATTAACCGGTATTGTATTTTTGGTTAAGGATGCAATAGGAGTAAGAGCAAGGTTCTTATTAATATTAGCTGCAATTGTTGTAGTGTTTATTATATCATATTTCGTAGCATCTGGAACGGACATCTCGGCAACATTATTTGAAAAGACGGGTACTGCATTGAGTTCATCTAAATGGATAAGTGCAGGACTTTATACCGTATATATGTTGTTTGCAGGTGTTATTTTGTCATTATTGTATGCAGAAATATCAAAACTTATAAAAAAATAGAAAGATTATGGCAGGGAAAAAATTACCGGCATTAAATTCATCGTCAATGTCCGACATTTCGTTTCTGTTATTGACTTTCTTTTTGATGGTATCTTCCATCAATACGGATCAAGGTATTCAGAGACGTTTGCCGCCACCTGCAGATCCTAATCAAACTCCACCGGAGATTCACAAGAGAAATACTTTTACCGTTTTGGTAAATATGAATGACGCTTTGTTGATTAACGGTGAAATTGGTGATATTACTGCTTTGAAAGACAGAGCAAAGGAGTTCTTGGGTAATCCTACTAATTCTCCTAATTTACCGGAGAAAACCATGATTGATATTCCGTTGTTAGGCAAAACGGCTGTATCAAAAGGAGTCATTTCATTACAAAATGACCGAGGAACTTCTTATGATATGTATCTTAAGGTGCAGAACGAATTGACGGCTGCTGTTAATGAGTTAAGAGATGAATTATCTCGAGAAAAGTTTTCAAGAAAGTATGTTGACTGTAATGATGACCAGCGTGAGGCCATAGATAAAGCAATACCTGTTGCTATTTCCGAGGCTGAACCTAAGAATATCGGCGGTCAAAAAACACAAGGAGGTAAGTAATGGCAAGATTTAAGAAAAAAGGTTCTAATGAAGTACCGGCTATGAACTCCGGTTCTATGTCCGACATCGTATTTATCTTGTTATTCTTCTTTATGGTTATTTCCAATATGCGTGAAGCACAGGTTTTAGTCAGAATAGCACCTCCGCAGGCATCGGAAATCCAGAAGTTGGAAAAGAAATCCTTGGCATCTAACATATATATAGGAACGCCGATGGAATCAAATAAGTACGGTCTTGGAACACGAATCCAGTTAAACGACCAATTCAGTGAAGTTTCCGATATAGCATCATTTATTGAAAGCGAGAGAGCTTCAAGAAATGAGGCAGACAGACCTTATATTACAACAGTTTTGAAATGTGATAAGGATGTCAGAATGGGAGATGTAACTGATGTTAAGCAAGAATTAAGAAAATCCGGAGCTTTGCGTATAATGTATTCTGCAGCACGAAGAGTAAAGGATTCTTATTAATAATTATTGGTTAAAAATTTTAAAGGCTGTTTGTAATTTTTTGCAATCAGCCTTTTTCATTTTAACTTTGACTGAAAATTGTCAGTGATTTTGTATGAAATATCACTGATTTCAGCAGAAATCATTAAGATTTCAGGTGAAAAAACACATTTTATTTTTTCTGTGTAACGTAAAAATCCGTAACTTTGCAAACTCGTAAAAATCGAATTTACAAAGCAAAAATCAAAATTGTTGTAAAAGAATGAAAAGTATGAGGAATCTTTTGAAAATTTTGTGGGGGGGGGGTATAAAACCCTTTAAAAACCATTTCTCTTATTACTTATTTTTGTTTCTTCTCACAAGTTTAGTTCCTGTATCCTACTTTGTTTCACATCATCATTATGTTTATGTAATCTATATTATTGCAAATAATTTTGCAGTAACATATCTGTTAGTGTTGATAAGAACTTTTATCCGCAATAAGTTGTTAAATCGAATTTATACCATAATCATAGATTTGGCCGTTTTACTTATGTTTCTTGTAGAGTTATTCTGTTTTGTCAATATGAATTCACCATTCACGGAAGACATTGCTGCAATAATTCTTGGTACTAATTTGTCGGAAGCCCAAGAGTTCTTTAATTCATTTTTCAGTGTTAAATTTACTGTTATAGTGCTGTTAGCAACCGTTATCATAGTACTTTTGTGCATATACATTGACAAAATTAGAATACGTATAAGTAAGACCGTCTGCGGAATACTGCTTATCTGTCTGTTTATAGGTATGGCAATGGTTATTCATAATAAGGCTGTAATGAATGAGTCTTTATTTGTCAAATATTCGCTGTTTTTCAAAGTACAAAGTCCTCCTGATTTGAAAATGTATGAAAAAGAATTGCATTTAATAAAAACATCGGAAGCAGGTACTGATAATGCCGATATTGTTTTGATAATAGGGGAGGCGTTGTCCAAATCTCATTGTTCATTGTATGCATACGGAAAAAAGACCAATCCGTTATTGACGGCTTTGGCGGAAGATTCATATTTGTATGTATTCAACAATGTTATCTCGGCAGACATTCATACCGTGGCTTCTTTTAAATGTATTATGAGTACGTATAAAAATTCCCTTGCGGATAAGGTCAATTGGTATGAATGTACGACATTGCCGAATGTAATGAAACATTGCGGATATAAAACATATTGGATTTCCAATCAAAGCAAGAAAGGTTTTTATGACAATGTAATAGGAAAGTATTCCGAATTATGTACGGATAATTCCTTTGTAGGAAATGCTTATAAAGGTATGTCAAGGGTGAATAAAGATGAGGAAATTCTTCCTTTATTGCGAAAAAAGATGAAAAATGTTTCAGGGAAGAGTTGTTATTTTATTCATTTGATGGGACAGCATGAGGCTTTTTCCAAAAGATATACTCCTTCATTTGCTCGTTTTACGGAGAAAGATTATCCGGATTTGCCGAAAAAGCAACGTAAAAACATTGCAGAGTACGACAATTCGGTACTTTATAATGATTATGTTGTAAATGAGATTATCAAACAGTTTAAGGACAGGAATGCAATAGTGTTCTATTTTCCTGATCATGCGTTGGATTTGTATGAAAGTAGTGATGATTGGTGTGCTCATGCAAAACCTGGAGATAAAAAATCTATTTATTTCGGCAGACAAATACCTTTTGTAGTATATATGTCGCAAAGGTATAAAGATCTCCATTCGGAAATTGTTGATAAAGTACGCAAAAACACTAATAGAGAGTTTTCTACCGAGGATATAATTTATAGTGTGATGGATATTATCGGAGTAGATTTTGAAGACGGCAGTGTTAAAAAATATTCTTTATTCAGGTAATATTCAAATATAATGAAAAGCGGAGTATCGCAATTATTACTTTGATTTGATACTCCGCTTTTTATGACATAATCAATATGAACGGCTTATTTCAAGCATCGTAAATACATTTCTACCGTATTTTTCAGTCCGAAATATAAGGAATCACAAATCAGAGCATGCCCTATTGAAACTTCATCCGTCCAAGGTATGATTTTATGATAGTATTCAAGGTTTTCCAAACTTAAATCATGACCTGCATTCAATCCGAGTCCGCATTGTTTTGCACATTCCGCCGCTTTTACAAAAGGTTCTATTGCTTTTTCTTTGTTTTTCAGGTAGTTTTCAGCGTAACTTTGGGTATAAAGTTCAACTCTGTCAGCACCGCAATCTCTTGCTCCTTTGACCATTTCGCAATCGGCATCAACAAATACGCTTACCCTGCATATATGTTTTAATTTTTCTATTATCTCTTTCAATTGTTTCGCATCATTTACTGTATTCCAGCCGTGGTTTGAGGTTAATTGGTCAGGTTTATCAGGTACTAAAGTAGCCTGTGCAGGATGTATGTCTTCAATTATTTTGATGTATCTCTCGTCAGGATAGCCTTCAATGTTAAATTCCGTTGTAACCGTATTTTTCAATGCATATACGTCAGCTTTTGTTATATGCCTTTCGTCGGGACGAGGATGTACGGTGATACCTTCAGCACCGAATGACTCAATATCCCGTGCGGCTTTGATAACATCGGGATTGTTTCCTCCGCGAGCATTTCTCAAAGTTGCAATCTTATTAATATTTACGCTTAATCGTGTCATGATTGTTCCAATTTTATTTATTTCCGACGGCAAAGTTAGTATAAAAAGTTGTAACTTTGCAAGTTCATTAATTAAATAAAATATTTAGTACAATTATGATTAGTTTTATATCGGCTTTAATAATTTTGATTCTCGGCTATTTACTTTACGGTAAAGTCGTTGAAAAAGTTTTCAAAACGAATCCCGACCGCAAAACACCGGCTGTTGCAAATCCTGACGGAGTTGATTACATCGCTATGCCGTGGTGGAAATTGTTTTTGATACAATTTTTGAATATTGCAGGCACAGGGCCTATATTCGGAGCAGTTATGGGAATAATGTTCGGTCCTGCTGCATTCTTTTGGATAGTTTTCGGAACTATTTTCGGCGGAGCGGTACATGATTTTATTTCCGCAATGATCAGTATTCGTCAGAATGGTGCAAGTCTTACGGAAATAGTAGGTTCTCAACTCGGGAAAAGAGTTAAGACGGTGATGTTGGTTTTTACCGTATTTTTGTTGATAATGGTCGGAGCGGTATTCGTATCCCAACCTGCGGCTCTTTTGCACGGGTTGTTGCCTAAAGTAAGCGTCACGCTGTTTGCGGCAATTGTTTTTGCGTATTATCTTTTGGCTACATTGTTACCTGTTGATAAGATAATCGGAAAGATATATCCCGTTTTCGGATTCATATTTATTTTTATGGCGTTGGGACTTTTGTTCTCCATATTCCGCACCAATGCTCCTATTCCCGAAGTATGGACAAATCTTTCTTCCATGCACCCTAAGGGATTCCCTGTATATCCTATGATGTTCATCTCCATAGCATGCGGAGCAATAAGCGGATTTCACGCAACGCAGTCGCCGCTTATGGCACGTTGCATAACCAACGAACGTTACGGCAGAAGAGTTTTCTACGGTGCAATGGTAACAGAGGGAATTGTGGCATTGATTTGGGCAGCAAGTGCTTCGTCTTTCTTTGCTTCAATGTATCCAAATTGTCCTAACGGAATAATAGCCTTGCAACAATATTCAGCCGAAGGACACGAAACGGCGGAAATAGTATCTGCTATATGTAGAGGCTGGTTAGGAACGGTAGGCGGAGTATTGGCGATAATAGGCGTTGTAGTAGCCCCTATCACGAGCGGAGATACGGCATTGAGAAGCGGAAGATTGATAATAGCCGATTTTCTTCATTTGGATCAAAAACCTATAGCCAAAAGATTATTGGTAGCAGTGCCTATATTTGCAGTTACTTTCTTGATAATGAATTTGAAAGCCGATGTGCTTTGGCGTTATTTCGCTTGGAGCAACCAAACTCTGTCAATATTCACTCTTTGGGCTTGTACGGTATATTTGTTTAAGGAAAGACGTCAGTTTATCATTACGATAATTCCTGCAATGTTTATGACAAGTGTTTGTGTTTGCTATATATTGTTTGCTCCTGAAGGATTCGGATTGCCTTATTGGTTAAGTGTAAATTGCGGTATAGTAACGGCATGTTTGTTCTTGGGAATATTTGTCAATTGGGCAAGAAAATACAGACAGGAACACAGACTCGTTAAATAATCCCGTGTAGTTTATGGCGAATAAAAGAAAATCCGTCTGCCGAAACTTTCGGCAGACGGATTTTCTTTCAAATTATAAAACCGTTACTTTTTTTTTCGTAAGAATTTTTTAGGATGTATTGCCAATTCAAGCCCCCAGTAATTGCCGCTTTGCTCTGCTCCGTAAGTAACACTCTCATCGGAGCGGACGGAAGTGTATGTTCCTTTAAACAACTTGCCGCAATTAAGACTGCCTGTGAGATAGAGATCTATAAATGCAATCCTGCAATTATAACCTGTACCCAAACCTAAAATAATACTTGGATTCCAGTGCTGCGAATCCATACTTACGGTCAGTGGATAACTTTTTCTTGTCCTTTGACTGTATACGTCCTCGTGTTCTACACCTGAATATCCGCTGAAAGTAAGAATTTTGATTCCGCCCTTGCCGTTCAGGTAGAAATAATCCGAAATTTTATGTCTGTATTGCATAGATAAGGCAAAAGACATCCCCGTTAAGCGTTCCCAACCATTTAACTTTAGTCTGTCAAAGTCATTATTCACTCTGTAACCTTTGTGCCTATTTCCTAATTCAGGGATAAGGTTGATTGAAGCATTGACAATGAACGACAATCTGTTAGCTCTGT
>JAFUYA010000065.1 GCA_017477025.1 Bacteroidales bacterium
AATTTTGAGGCTGAAGCAGCTAAGAAAGGTGAAGATGCTTTGAGAATTGCAAAAAGCAAAAGAGACAGCGGTTTCCAAATCTTCTATGTTTTCATTAATATAGGCGGACTTATTGCTCCGTTCGTTGCACCGTTGCTACGTCAGTGGTGGTTAAAAACTAACGGATTCCTATATAACGCAAACTTACCTGAACTTTGCCACAAAGCAATTGACGGTACATTAGGCGATCAGACCGAAAAATTTGCAGAAATGTCACAGGCAGCAACCTTAACGGGAAATTTTGATCCTGCTGCTTACCTTGAAGTTTTCAATCAGGGAGTTCATTTCTCTTTCTTCGCATCCGTTGCAGCTATGTTGATATCTTTGATAATTTTCTTGTACAACAAGAAAATTTTCCCTACACCTGCAAAGAAAGAAGCTGCAGAAGTTGTTAATTATACTGCAGAAGAAAAGCAAGCAATGGCAAAAGAAATCAAACAAAGAATGTATGCATTGTTTGCAGTATTGGGTATAGCAATCTTTTTCTGGTTCTCATTCCATCAAAACGGACAATCTTTGAGCGTATTTGCAAGAGATTTCGTTAAAACGGACACTATAGCACCTGAAATTTGGCAGGCAGTTAATCCATTCTTCGTAATAGTTTTGACCCCTATAATTATGGCAATCTTCGGTGCATTGGCAAGAAAAGGAAAAGATATTTCAACTCCGAGAAAAATTGCTTACGGTATGGCTATAGCAGGTTGTGCTTACCTGTTCCTTACAATATTCTCTTATATGCAGGGATACCCTTCAGGAGAAGAGTTCAGAGCAAATGGAACTGAAGATATGAAAGCAGGATGGTGGGTGCTTATTGTAACCTATTTCTTCTTAACGGTAGCCGAGTTATTCATTTCTCCTTTGGGATTGTCATTCGTATCAAAGGTAGCCCCTAAACATTTGCTTGGTTTGTGCCAAGGTTTGTGGCTGGGTGCAACTGCTGTCGGCAATCTTTTGATTTGGATAGGACCTGTTATGTATAATGCTTGGCCTATTTGGAAATGCTGGAGCGTATTCCTTGCAGTATGCTTGATTTCCATGGGAGTCATGCTCGGAATGGTGAAATGGCTTGAAAGAGTTACCAAATAAAATAAAGCAGTTATAGCAAGGTAGATTTTGTAATAAAATTTGTAAAAAAAGAATACGGGTAATTTGCCATTATCCGTATTTTTTTATACCTTTGCAAACTCAATTTCATTAACTAATACTTGACAATGAAAGAAATACATTTCAAAATAAGACAGGATGACGAGTTTATACAATTGATTCAACTGTTGAAAGCGGCAAATGTCGTTGAATCGGGTGGTTTGGCACAAGTTTTGGTAACTCAAGGCAAAGTAAAACGTAACGGAGAAATAGAATTAAGGAAAAGAGCAAAGATTAAAAGAGGTGAAAGAATAGAAACTCAGGGATTTTTGATAATTACGGAGTAGTTGTGATAAAATGAAAGATAGAAACAAAACGGCAACAAAGAAATAATATTTAATTTGGATAGTAAGAGTAAAAAAGTTCTTTCACATTCTGTCGTACGGAATTTATATTTTCAAGTTTTTAATTGACATATTACGGATAACAATAAAACTAAAAAGAAATAAAAAACTAAAAAGTATGGACTTAAGCACAATTTTAGCAATAACAGGTAAGCCCGGTCTTTACAAATTGATTTCAAGAACAAAATCGGGTGCATTGGTTGAGTCTTTGACAGACAAAAGACGTATGCCTGCTTTCTCTAATGAAAAAATTTCTTCTCTAAAAGATATCAGCATCTTTACTGAAGATAACGATAAGCCTTTAGTTGAAGTTTTTCAGAATATATACCGTACCGAAAATGGCGGTAAGTGTATAGATCATAAATCTGATGAAAAGACTTTGAAAGAGTATATGGCAAAAGTGTTGCCTAATTACGATAAGGACAGGGTTCATCTTTCAGATATGAAGAAGCTTTTCTCTTGGTATAATATTCTTTTAGATAACGGTTTGGTTGATTTGGATGAAGACAAAGAGAATTCATCTGAAAAGTCAGAATAAACTTTTACCGTTGCAACTTAGACTAAATACATAAAAAAAGAGTAGGAATTCCTACTCTTTTTTGTTTAAATCAATCTCCACGAAGCACCGTCTTTGCTGTCCTTAATTTCAATACCTAACGGCTTGAGTGCATCCCTGATTTTATCTGATGTAGCATAATCTTTCTTACTTCTGGCTTCACTTCTCATATCCATAATAAGATTCATCAATCCGTCAATAACTGCCGTATCATTACCGTTCTTCTCGTCTTTTAATCCCAAAATATCACCTAAAATGGTATTCAGCATCTCTTCCAAGTACTCTTTATCGTCTTTACTTATAGTTTCCTTTCCGTCCGATACGGAGTTGATATGTTTGCATAACTCAAATAAATGGGCAATCATTATTGGTGTATTAAAATCATCGCAAACTGACAATAAAGCATCATCTATAATCTTACGGACGTCAAAACTACTCTGAGGACTTTCTTTCAAATCGGATACTTTTGATTTAGCTTCCATCAAACGTGCCAATCCTTTCTCAGCAGCAATTAAGGCATCGTTGGAGAAATCCAATGTACTGCGATAATGTGCCATAAGCATAAAGAAACGTATAGTCATAGGAGCATAAGCCTGTTTTAAAAGATGATGTGTTCCTGAAAACATCTCGGTAAGTGTTATAAAATTGTTATAACTCTTACCCATTTTCTTACCCTCTATAGTAATCATATTATTATGCAACCAATATTTTGCAGGCATATCTCCGAAAGCACCTATACTTTGTGCTATTTCACAATCATGATGTGGAAATACAAGATCCATTCCGCCACCGTGAATGTCAAATTCGGCACCTAAATACTTTCTCCCCATTGCGGTACATTCAAGATGCCATCCCGGAAAGCCTAAAGACCACGGAGATTCCCACTTCATTATATGTTCTTTCGGAGCTTTCTTCCAAAGAGCGAAATCAAATGGATTCTTTTTCTCCTGCTGTCCGCTTAACTCCCTGCTGTTTTCCTTTGTGTCTTCCAATGTCCTGTGAGAAAGGATACCGTATTGTTTGACAACTTTATTGTATTTCTCAACGTCAAAATAAACACTGCCTTCACTTTCGTAAGCAAGGCCTTTATCAATTAACCTCTTAACAACATCTATTTGTTCCATTATATGTCCTGAAGCGATAGGCATTATATTCGGACGCAAACAATTAAGAGCATCGGTTGCTTTCAAATACATCATCTCATAATACTGGGCAACTTCCTGCGGTTCCTTATTTTCCGCCTGTGCTTTCTTTTCCACTTTATCGTCTCCGTCATCTGAATCTGCTACCAAATGACCTACATCCGTAAAATTACGAACATAACGTACATTGTAACCCAAAAATCGAAGGACTCTGTAAACAATGTCAAACGTTATAGCACTGCGAGCATGCCCCAAATGAGCCTCACCATACACGGTAGGACCGCATACATACATACCCACTCTGTCTTCCCTGACAGGAACGAAAGGTTCTTTTATTCCTTTCAGTGTATTATATACCGCTAAATCAGTCTTATTTATCATAGTTATTATATACTTTTCTTGTTATATTCTTATTAATACGAGGTTGCAAAGTTATAAAAAATTTGCTTAATATCAAACCATTTTAAATTTTAACGAAAATCATATATTTGAACATACAGATGCTATTACAATATTACTTAACAGTAATTCTTCTGCCTAATTTTATACTTATGCTGGATTAGGAAATAATATATAACAACAAAATCAATTTATACAATATAATAAATACTTATTCGGAAATCTTAATTCCCTAATTCTGCAACTACATATTCACTTTTGGTGCCTATACGAAATTTACCGCCCCAAATACCGAGTCCGCTACTAATGTAATAATCCGTATTTCCTTTCTTATATTGGCCGTAAGCTTTCTCATAAATTGCAGATGTGATTAAATTTACAGGAAATACCTGCCCGTAATGCGTATGTCCTGAAAATTGAAAATTAATGCCGGCATCTGCACTTTGCTCTAAATTGTACGGTTGATGATCTATGAGAATAGAATACTGCTCCTTATTCTGTCCTTGTAATAATTGAGAAATGGTTTTTCTATTTTTATAACTGCGATCATTACGACCGACAATGAGTATTTCATCATTAATTACCGCACATGAATCAATAAGTAATGTTATGCCTGATTTCTTGTAAAACTCCTTCGCTCCTTCCAAATCTGATATATATTCATGATTTCCTAAACAAGCATAAACCGGAGCATTCAATCGATGAAATTCTTCAAATGACCGTTGTAAATTGATGGGGTGAGTACTAATATCAATAACGTCCCCTGCTATCAAAACAAAGTCCGGGTTTTCTTTATTTATCATATCAATCCATTTGGCAAGTGTCTTCCTCTGATTATGATAACCAAGATGTAAGTCACTAATCATTACAATTCTGTATTTTTTACTTAGTTGTTTTTCGGTCTTTATTTCCAAAGGTATTCTATATTTATGGTAATAACGAATGTTACCGCAGATGAACACTACGAATATTATACCGGTGACAATTAATGTTCCTTTCACTGAATTAAACAACAATTCTGTCGGTAAAATATGGAAACATCGCAATATATCCATTAAAATAAACAACATAAACAAATACAATAGAATAAACAACCAGGAAGTAGTAACTTCATAAATAACGGTTGAAAGAGTAACAGGCAGTCTGTCCAAACCGACCATAAAACTCAATATCATGGATGCAAACACTGCAAGACCTAAAAATACTGCCAACCATTTAAATATTGGCGAAAACGGTAAAATATTATAAATCCTCACCATTGTATAACATAATGCAACCAATGGAATAAGCAGAATAAAATACTTCATATATTTAACAAATTAAAATAGGAATTATAAACTTATTTTTTTTATTATTTCCGTCAAGGTTCTCTCTGCATTCTTCTTCTCTAATGTTTGTTTCTTACTTCTTGATGTTGTTACTATATAAACTCCGGAGAAAATTAATAATGCTGCGATTACCTTATAGACAGTCAATGTATCCATCAACATAATTATCGAAATAACGGTTGTTACTACGGGTTGAACATAATTGTACATTGAAAGTGTTGTCGGGCGTAGTCTTGCCTGTGCCATAGGAATAAAAAGATAATTAAGAAAAGTTGCCATTAAAACGACATACAGTAACTCAAAACACGTTTTCGTCGTCAGAATATCGTATGAAAAACTTTTGAGATATGGCCACGTTACAGGCAATATTGCAATTGTGGAGGCTAAAAACATCCACTTCATAATATTTATTGGATGATTTCTCTTTATTAATCTGCTGAACAATGTCAGATACAGAGCGTATGAAATACCGCTTATTACACAAAATATAATTCCCAATGCATTATTTTTTGCAACTATACTGCCGGTACTATTTTTAGTGAAAATTAGAATCAATGCCCCTGATAACCCGCACATTACTCCTATTGCTTTTTTTAATGTCAGAGGTTCTTTAAGAAATATGGCTGCCATTATCATCGTGAATATAGGGGTCATACTGACTATAATGGAGGCATTTGTCGGAGTTGTATTACTCAAACCAAGTATGAAAAGAAAAAGATTGAAAACAATTCCTAACAATGAGGCTAAACATAATAAGCCGATATCCTTTCTATCTATCTTCGGCACCTTGAATATAAACGAAACTATCCAAAAAAGTACCGCACATCCTGCAAACCTGAATGTACTCAATAAATAAGGTCCGACAACGTTCAAAGCATCTTTTGCTATAGGGGTATTGACTCCGAAAATTATGTTAGTCAATAAAATGACAATATGCCCTTTTGTGGTTTCACTAATTTTCATAATCAATAAAAATTCACTATGCAATATAAAATAACAAGAAACTCTATCGTTATCAAATTATAACTTCCTCTGCAATACTTTCTCCGTGATTTTTAAAGAAGGTAAAATTAACTTTTCCATAGTGTCGCTGCTCAATAAATAAAGGATTATCCTCATACGAATGCTCCTTAGAATGTTCCAAAATAAACAAACCGCCCGGTGCTAAAAAAGTCTTTAATACCAATTCCGGAACTAAATCAAATTTCACCATATCATAAGGAGGATCTGCAAAAATTATATCAAATTTCATCTTACTCCTACCAAGGTATGTAAAAACATCACTACGCAATGCGAACAGATTATCAACTTTAAATTTCTCTTTAGTTTGATTGATAAAGGCAATACACTTAGGATTTATATCCACACTCGTAATAGACTTAATTCCCCGAGATACAAATTCAAAACTTATATTTCCTGTACCGCAGAATAAATCTAAAGCATTGCAATTTTGAAAATCAACTCTATTCCTTAATATATTAAAAAGACTCTCTTTGGCAAAGTCCGTCGTTGGACGAACCGGTAAATTCATAGGAGGATTAAGTCTTCTACCTCTCAAAGTTCCGGCTACTATTCTCATCTCTTTGGAAAATGTTATAATATCGGACATATTTCTTTGAATATAAGATCCAATTCAATACAATATCAAACCTTATACTCAAATATCCGACTTTCTACCTATGCAATTACAAGAAAATACTTTTGCAAATCTAAATCACCGAACTCGTTAGGAACAATTATATTCTCTGAAGGGTTGGCATAAGATACGTTCTTTATGTAACGTCTGAGAATATTAAGTTCAGATTGCTCATATTCATCTCCGGTAATCATCAAATTGACCTCCGATGTATTGATTTCCAATTGTTGAAGAGTATATAATATAAAATAAACCAAATCCTCAGGGGTCTGATATGTAAATGAGTTGGAGATCGTAAAACTACTACCTTTAAATATTACAAAATCGCAACTACCTGCACGTTTATTCAATACAAGAGTATTCTGCATAAGAGAACTTGCATCAAAAGCATATTCAACTTCAACAAAAGACGGGCAGACAAACTGAGCCTTTGGCATGACTATTTTCAACCCGCTGTATTGCTGCAAGGAATACGCAAAAATATTAACGGCATCCAATTTATCACACACATTGGATATCACTGTATCACTCGAATGTACAGGTGTAACCGTCTTTAAGTATTCTTTGTTCTTAGTATTATCATATAGTTTATAAGGAATCCACACATTTCTGTCCGTAGGACAAACTATTCTTGTCTTTTTGAAATTAAAGATATGTACCCCTATAGACGAGAAACATGCTTTCACATTCGTCATTACTTGAGTTATACTACCTGATAAATCAACAATAAACTCCCCTATTGCATTTAATCTGAATCTGCTGTCGATAACAGCGAAAATAAATCCATCTGCCTTAAGGCAAATGGATAAATTTGATTCATTTGTAACTATTTGCTGTTCTGTTTGGATAAAAGATTCCAACTTAAACGTATTCATATACGATATTTTTTCAATTGATTACTCAAAGTTTCCATCCGTAACGGCTTGTTCCATAGAACCGACTTTCCATCCTGCGTAACCGCTGAAACTTTGCTCTAACTCTGCTTTACGATTGATAATAGTCTGTTCATCCATACCTAATGTATAGGTTTCTATAGGAGCTTTAGCTTCAAAAACAGCAATCTCAATACCGCCTTTATCTATAGTGCCTGCCTGCATTTCGAAAACTTTATTATCCGAATAAGGAATATACTTCAAATTTTTGATGTCCTCCTTCGGCGTAATCAATTTTTTCTCTGCAGATAGTTTCTCTAAAGGATTAACTTTCGTTGTATCTCTTCTCAATATACCTTGTTTCAAAGCCTCTGCCTCAGTCATATTATCCGGCACTGTTCCGAATTTTTGTATCAGCAACGCTTCTCCGTTAAAGGCAAAATCAATCAAAGAGTCGATATTGTTGCAATAAGAATTGTTAGTATTCTTATATTGTTCTTGAAGAGTACGAATATCCTTCAGTTTATTGATAACCTCTGTTGAACGTCTGCTGTACTCTTCTTCAAACTTAACAGGTTTCTGAATACTCATGCGTAACACTAATGCCAATGCCACTATAATGACTGCACCGACTCCTAAAACAATTATTTTTTTCATCTCAATTATGATTTTTTTACTTTATATCTAATCAAACTTTATTTTGCAAATTTAAGGTATTTCAGTGAAAGAAACATAACTTTCTTACATTTTTTTTTCAATATTCTGTTCCAAATGTTGGATAGTAACGTCTAAATCAACATTTTGAGATAATAATTCGCCACATTTTTGTGCTAAATAAACACTTCTGTGCCGGCCTCCTGTACAACCGAAATATATGCTTAAATTGGAAAAGTCTCTTTTTAAATAATTGTCAATAGTCTGCTTAACCAAATTCATTGCGTTTTCAAAAAAGGAATCAACTTCTTTAAATTGTTGAAGATATTCACTAACCTCTTTATCCAAACCTGTTTTTTGTTTAAACTTCTCTTCTCTACCGGGATTAGGTAATGCTCTGCAATCAAAAATAAATCCACCTCCATTGCCAGACACATCATAAGGATATCCTCTTTTATAAGAGAAACTCTTAATACTAATTGCCAATTTATTATTCCTCACAATCTCAAATATCTTTTGACAATTTAGCAGCTGTGAGAAACATGACATCAAACACGGAATCCGAATATCCAAATACTCTTCTTCTATGAGATATTTCAAATTTATTAAAGCAAAAGGAATACTTCTAATAAAACTCTTCTTTTTTTCATAAATTCCTCTAAAACCGTATGCACCCAAATTTTGAATCAATCTAAAATAAACGTAAGCAATAAAATACCTTCTGCTATCCTCCTTATCTATATGTGCATAATGACGAATATTACTAATATATATGTCAAAAAGTTGCTTTCTCACGGAGTTTGTCAGATCAGTTTTGGAGTTAAACAAAAAAGATGCTATATCATAATATAAACTCCCTTTCCGCCCACCTTGATAATCTATAAAATAAGGCTCTTTATTAACAAGCATTATATTTCTTGGAATAAAATCTCTATAAACAAAAAAATCCTGACGGCAAGACTGCAAGTAATCTATCAAAGTATTAAAATCTTCCTCCAATAATTTTTCATCAAATTGTATGTCAAAAAATTTAAGGAAATAGTATTTAAAGTAGTTACAATCCCACAGCATACTACGCCTGTCAAATTCCTTTGTAGGATAGGCATCCGCATAATCAAAATTGTTTATCGTCTGCATTTTTGCCAATTGCTCCATCACCTTGATGTAATAGGGCATTGTATCCTCTATACTATGAGTCTTTAAATAGTCGAATAATGTAGTGTCTCCCAAATCCTGTTGCAGATAGACATTATTTGATAAATCTTCCGCATATATTTCCGGAACATTGATACAATTAGCCTTCAATTGTTTGGAAAAAGAAATAAAGGCTCTATTTTCCTTTGTATCTTTATTATAAGCACCGATGCAACTACGATTCTTTGAAATTAATCGCTCATAATATCTGTTGCTTCCCGTTGCCTTTATTACCTCAATATTTGTAATTTTTTCCTTAAATGTCTTTTCAAACAAGTTTTCTATCTCTTTCATCTCATTATTGGTACCAAACAATCAAAACATATTTCAAAAAATAACATGATAAACAACGGAACTTACATACATCTAAATATTAGTATACGTTTTACTATGTATGTTTTCTAAAACTTTTTCGGCAATAACCAAATCAAACGGATATGTGATCTTAATATTCTCTCGTTTTCCTTTCGTTATATGAATAGGCTCTCCCATATTCTCAACGACTGATGCATCATCGGTGAATTTACTGTCAAACGGTTGCAAATA
>JAFUYA010000066.1 GCA_017477025.1 Bacteroidales bacterium
CGCCACTGCAAGTCGCAATGAAAGGTGCAGGATCTGCTCCCGAAGCGGCAACAAACTTTGAAAGTTTCTTACAAGCCATCACATCCCCACTGGCGGTTAATAGGTTTAAAGAATTATACGGTGTAAATCTTCCGGCATTTTTAAATCAGGTTATTTCAGAAAATAAAGATCCAATCGAAGAGATGGTCGTTTTAATTAACCGTTTAACTGGTGGAGATGTATTTAAGGTTTCGGAAATATTCAGGAATAAAACGGACTTAAACTTCTTAAAACCTATGATGCAGAACCTCGATGAATATCGAAGAATTAAAGCATCGGCTCTTGGTGCAAATGGCATTATGGATGAGGACTTTAATCACATGATGGAAACAACAACAGAGCAATTCAAACTCTTAAAAATCAATATGAAAGAGTTGGTATTTCCACATTTACATAAGCCGATTGAAAAAATAAACGAACTGCTGACAAAGATAAACAAACACCCGATTTTACAAAAAGGAATCTTCTCTGCAATTATCGGAACGATTGGTGTCGGATTAGTTCTCACAACATTGGGAACTGCTACAATACTTGTCGGAAAACTTGTTAAAGGATATGGTGAATTTTTAGGATATGCACGAGATTTAACTCCTGTCTTAATGAAAAACTCAATTAAATTACTTGAATTTTTAGGATTAAACACAACAGCTCACAACCTCACTTTTGGCAGAAAAATTATGGCATCAGGTAATCCGCTCGGCTTGGATATGAAAAACTTTTCATTCGGAAACGGTTTAATTGCGGACATTCGCCGTATCGATAAGAACTTAAAAGAGGGAATTATTAAAGGCTTTAAGGAACTGCCTGCAAATATATCAAAGTCGGGTGTTGCTCTAAAAGATTGGACTGTTACATCTATCAGAGCAATTCCTGCTAATTTTACAAGAGGTTTAATTGCGTTCAAAAACGGTTTTCTTGGCATACCGGGAATGATTAGTAGGGCAATTATGGCTTTCAGAGCATTTTCAGTTACACTTCTTACCTCGCCGATCGGGTGGATCGCTCTTGCAATTGGTGCTGTTGTATTTGTGATTTACAAGTATTGGAAACCTATAACGGCATTTTTCAGAGGTTTGTGGAACGGATTAAAAGAGGGACTTCAACCTTTAATGCCTTTATTTAAGAGATTAGCCGTTGCACTTGAACCTGTCCTGAAACCTATAAAAGCAATAATTAACTGGTTTAAGAAACTCATCAAGCCTGTTGAAGACACAGGCGGTAAAGCAGAATCAATGGGATTGAAGTTCGGAAAAGCAATCGCAAGTGTAATTGTGAAACTTGTCGAACTTGTAACCAAAGCGGCAGAGTTCGGCAGAAAAATTGGCGATATGCTCGCAGGAGGTATTATTTCTAAATTTGCAAAAGTCAAAGAAGCAATTGGAAAAATGACTCAAATTATAAGAGACCACCTCCCACATTCTCCTGCCAAGACCGGCCCACTCAAAGACCTGAATAAATTAAAAATTATTGAAACAATCGTTTCAACAATGAAACCCCAACCTCTCGTAAACGCAATGAATAAGAATTTAGGACTTATGATTGGCGGAATCAGAGGGAACATTGGGAGAGTCGGAATCGGAGGCGGTTCATCTTTTGTTGTTAATTATTCCCCGACAATATCAATGCCGTCAGGAACAACAAAGGATGAATTCTCACAACTTCTAAAAAGGCACAAAGACGAAGTTGTTGCGTTATTAAAGAGAGAATTTGAACGGAAAGAGAGGTTGGCTTACTGATGTTTGCACAACTTGGAGATATTCAATTTGATTTAATAACTTATTTTGACGGAATAAATTCAACCGTAACCTACAACTACGCAGAACACGAGCGAATAAACAACAAAACACTCTTACAGTTTATGGGCGAGAACCTGCAAGAGTTCACAATAAAACTGAACCTCCACTCATCTTTTTGTGTGCCGGAAGATGAAATCCTAAAAATAAGAACGGAGGCACAACTTGGAAAACCGCTCAAATTCATAAAAGGGAATGGCGAATATGTCGGAGCATTCGTTATATCTCAAATCCAAAAGACAACAGAACAAACAAGTCCTGAAGGTGATTTAATCGCTATTCAAGTTGAACTTCAATTAAAAGAATACGCAGGGAAAATCCCCGAAGACGAGGAAGAAGAAAAAGGACTTAAGAAGAAAGAATGAGCGAATACTATTCCTATATCACAAAAGACAAAGACCGATGGGATTTAATTGCGTATAAGTTCTATAAAAATCCGACAAAGTACGAACCAATTATACAAGCAAACCCCAAAGTACCCATCACCCCGATATTAGAATCAGGAATCAGGCTTAAAATTCCTGTCTTGGATGAATCCGAAACCATTAAGTTTACCCTACCCCCATGGAGAAAATGATGTTAACCCCGATTTTTAAATTAGAATATAATCAAAAAAATATTACACAGGATGTATCCGATTATGTCCTGAATATTGAGTATTCTGATTTTGAACATGGACAAAGTGATGAAATAACAATCACTTTTGAAAATTCTGAAGGTTTATGGAACGGAGCTTGGATTCCGTCTAAAGGTGATGCACTTCGTCTGTTCATTGGTTATGCAGGGGAAAAATTATTAAACTGCGGAATATTTGAGATTGATGAAATAGAACTTAATTCCCCTCCTGATATTATTATCGTTAAAGCTCTTGCCACAGGAATTAAAAAATCATTCCGTCAAGAAAACTCCATCGGGTACGAAAATAAAACCCTGCAACAGATTGCAAACGAAGTCGCAAAACGGCACAACCTGACACTTGTCGGAAATATTGAGAATATAAAAGTTGAAAGGATAACTCAAAACCACGAGAGGGATTTAACTTTCCTGAAACGTGTCGCTGAAGAGTACGGCTATATTTTCAAAATCGCAGAGGGCAATCTCGTATTTTATAAAACAGAAAAACTTATAAACGCAGATTCTGCCAAGATTTTATATAAGTC
>JAFUYA010000067.1 GCA_017477025.1 Bacteroidales bacterium
ACTTATAATTTGTCTTTTATTTTCTTTTTTTATGTCCATCGTTTATTTTGTTGTCTTGGATGCCGCCGAAGACGGAGCGTCTGTTGCGAGAATTACTTTATGTTTTGTGTTATTCCGTTGATTGACATGATTGACTGCATCAATGATATTGACAATATATTGAACCGGTACACTTTTGTCTGCGTGCAGTTTAACAGTACCTTCCTGTGTATCCGAAAGTAAAGCCTCCAAGTAAGGTTCTACCTCATCAAGTTGTTTGGGTAAATTTTCAACGTAATAAGTTAAGTTCTCATCGATGGATACCGTCACATTCTGTTTTGCCATCGTCTGTCCTGATGTAGACTGCGGTAAAAGCATTTTGATGGCGTTAGGACTGATCAATGTACTTGTCAGCATGAAGAATATCAACAGCAGGAACACGAGGTCCGACATTGACGAAGAATTAAACTGCGGTGTTATTTTATTATTACTCTGAATCATAATATGCGAAAACTATGCTGCAGGTTCGTGTAATAGGTCCATAAACTCATTGGTACGGCTTTCTAAAATAAATACAACTTTATTGATTCTTCCGACCAAAATACTATACAAAAAAGAAGCTATCAAACCGACAATCAAACCTCCGACGGTTGTTACCATGGCTTCATATATACCTGAAGACAATAGTTGAATGTCAATATTGTTACCTGCATGAGCCATATCGAAGAAAGCTTTTATCATACCGGTTACAGTGCCGAGAAAACCTATTGAAGGAGCAAGGTTGCTTATTGTAGCAATCATTGATACTCCGCTTTCCAACTTAGCAACTTCCATTTTGCCTACATTTTCTACAGCTTGGTTTATATCATTTAACGGTCTGCCAAGTCTTGACAATCCTTTTTCAATCATTCTGCCTATTGGTGAATCATTCGCCATGCATAAATTCTTTGCTCCTTGTAAATCAGAATTGTGGATGCAGTTCTTGACATTATTCATAAAAGACGTATCTTCTTTCAATGCCTTATTTAATGCCAAATATCTTTCAACGAAAAGATATATGACAACAACGGATAATATGCCTAATACCACCATTATCCATCCGCCTTTCTGAACCAATGACCAAATGTTTACGTGTTCCGTTGTTGTTTGTGCAACTTGTTCTATGGCTGTACCTGCCTGTAATAATAATGCTGTGTTTAACATTTAATTAATTGTTTTTATTTGATTAGTTATTGATTATTTTATTATTATCTTTTCACTTTGCAATCCTCTGCGTGTAGTTATATGAATAATAAATGTACCCTTGCCTAAAACTGACGTATCTAATGTTTCAGGTAGTCTATTATTGCTGTATACTAAAGTTCCCAATAAGGAATAGATTTCAATCTTATCTACATTTTTGCCGTCATTTGATGATGAGAAATTGATGATTCCATCGGCAGGATTCGGAAATATTGCAACATCATAATGAATCTCTTCACCTTCTTCTAAAGAAGATGCTGCCGTTCTAAAAACAAGCTCATCACTCCAAACACTATAAGTGTTGGAATCCGCAATTACAGGTATTGTATCTCCTGTTTCGCTGTCTATTTCTATTGTGTCGTAGCGAATAGTGCAAAGTGTGCGAACTTTTACTTTATACTCCGTATTGATTGTAAGACCTACTGGAAAATATGTAGGCTTACCTGTAACAACAAACGGTTTGCTAGGGTAGATGTCATCATTTCTTGCAAACAATACCTCCCATGTTGTCTGGTCTTCCTGACTTGAAGCCCAGTCAATCTTAGCAGTAATATGGGTTGCATGATCTACGTGAAGTCCCGATACTTTTTCGCATAAGGCAGACAGAGTGTGGAACGGACGCATCATACTCCATTCACTATTTTTGTCAGGGCAAACGGCACGTACGTAACACGTATAGGAGCGGTTGCTTTCCAAACTGTCTAACGTGATATGCGTAGTGCTGACCTTTATAATTTTGCCTTCACCTAATACGTGTCCTGAAAAGCCGTATTCAAATTCAAATTCGTTTTGACCTTCTTGTGCTTCCCATTTCAATTCTGCTTTATCCGAATGAACATAAACGGTATCTAGTTTCTGTGGTACGCTACCGCAAGCATGTAAAGTAACGAATGACTTTTGTTCCGAATAACTGGTATCAGCGTAATTGTTGTTATATCTGTTTATAACCCATATTCTGTAGTAATATGTTGTAGATGCATTAAGTCCGCTTAATTCTGATGTTATTTGTTTAGGATATAATTTGTTTGAATTAAAGGTACTGCGTAAATATTGTGAATTTGCAGATGTTAAAGTAGGGTTAGGAGCAATGGAATACACAAAGCCGCAATCTTCCAATATGTCCGCATTTCCCATGGAGTCAATAGTTCCTTTCAAAGATGCCGTACTTAACGTTATATTATCTGCAAACGCTACTGTGGAATAATCGTTTATAGGCTCTATTGTTGAAAAATTGAATGCTTCAGAATAAACGTATTCGGTATCCGCCCCGACTTTTTTCAATGTGATAAAAGCCTTTGCTACATAATCCGTACCTGGCATTAAGTATTCACTGAATTCGGTTATTTCATAAGAATACATTTCATTTTTTTTAGGAGCATTCTCAATGAACTTGACTGTATCCGAGGACGAGCTGCCGTTATTCCTGATTATTAAAAAGCCCCTTGTTTTGATATCATTTATTCTGTTACCCAATTGTTGGATATTACCTCTGAAACGAGCTTTGGTCGCAGTGATGTTATCAACACTGATAACCGATACCGAAGGATCGGCATAACTTACAGATATAAATCCTACAAGACTTAATACAAACAAAATGATTATTTTTTTCATATTCCAACTTTGCTTTGAAATTTATGTGGCAAATGTACGAAAAATTTTACTACTACAAGATACTTTTTACCGATTTATTTTAGTTTTTCTTTTCTTTTCGGTGGTATGTCTTACTATGGAATAAAGCATCAACAGTATTGCGAAGAAGGTAAAAGATCGCATTATTATATCACCGTGAAGAGTAAAAAAACATTGATTATTCAATAACGGAACGTCATATTTAAAAGTTTCTTGTTGCCAGTATTTACCTTTGACAAGAATTTGCCCTTTTGCATTAATAAGACCGGAGAAACCTGTGTTCGCACATACGGAAACGTAGCGTCTGTTTTCTATGGCACGCAATCGACTTATGGCAAAATATTGTTTATATCCTTCAGTATCTCCCCACCAGCCGACATTGGTAATGATTTGTAAGAAATCAGCCCCGTTTTTTACGAATTGGCGTGTGTAATTTCCATCTATACTTTCCCAACATATCGGAACACCTATTCGTGTTTGCATATCGTTCGTAAGAAAGTTCAATGCTTCTCTATCCGTTCCTAAAGAACCTATGGTGCCTCCCATATTCAAGGCAAATCGTTCAACGAACGGTAAATATTTTTTAAACGGTAATTTTTCGACACCTACAACTAGTATACTTTTATGTCTTAATTGCATATCTTTAACGGAAGTATATCTGTCAAACATCAAAGCAGTATTGCAGGATTCATAATATCTGTCAGGCATGTTGGAAACAGGACGTGCAGCATCTGATTTTATCCCGACGGGTAACAATTTTTTTGATGACATTCCTGCAATGACATTACACTTGGCAGTTATAGAAATAATATTTTTCAGAGTTTGTATGCTCGGGATTGAGTCTAAGAAATCCTCCCATGCGTATTCTTGAATGCAACTCTCAGGCAAAACTAAAAAATCCGTATTTTCGTCCAACTGAGATTCGGTTAAATGCTTGATTCGTTCGATAACATCTTCAGGAGACAAGATATATTGTTCATTGTAAGGGTCTAAATTGGGTTGTACAATCAGTACATTTGCCGTTTTTGAATAATCGTCTTTGTAATTATTCCACAAAATCAAGGACCATGTGATAGGAACTGCCAATATTAATACTGCGAAAATCAGGTATTTATATTTTTGAAAAAAAATAGTATGATTTCTGAAGTTTTTATTAAAAAAGTTGAAATATTCATTAAAGAAATTTGAGTTTTCTGCGACAAAATTTTTGTATGTTGAGATGATGCAGAAATATGCCAAAATATTACTTGTAAGAATCCAAAGTGTACCGCCTTCCATACCTAAGACACTATACCATTGTATGAGTTTAGGATAAGCAGCAAACGAATTACCCAGATTCAACCACGGAAAATTTATATCCCATTTGAATTGGATATACTCAAATGCCAACCAATAGAAAATAATAAAGAAATAGGAACCTTGTTTGCCGTTTGCCGTTTTTTTTGAAAAAGAATAGCATTGAAAAACAATGCTCATAAAAGCCGCTTCTGCGATAGGAACAATGTAACCGATGAGAGATGCTTTACTTATCCACCATGTATTTGAAAATGTAAAAATAAGAAATGCAGGATAAGAGTAAGTAAAAGCAGAAGCATAATTGAATCGACCTTCATGAGTATCGTGTGCTATGCAATCTTCAACGAACAACAACGGGACAAATGCAACAAGCATAACGAATCCTAAACTCATGACGTTAATCCACGACAGTGCCATCAGTACTCCTGATAATACGGATAATAACAATAAATATTTTTTGTTCATATTGTACTTCGTTTAGATTATTTTGCGACAAATTGCTTCGTTATTCCGTATATATCACCATAGCCAGGATATTTTTCTTCGCAAGTAACGGACACAGGCGGAAAAATATTGGGTCCTACCTGTACTAATCTGTTAATATGTTGCAGATGTTGCTATTACTTTGTCCATCTTTATGTCAAACTCTTCGGTCGGTACTTTTTTGACGAGTTGGAAATCAAAGCATATACCGATTTTCTCACATTTGCAGGATTTAAGCAAACGATCATAAAAACCCCTGCCTCTTCCCATTCTGTTTTTTTGAGAATCAAATGCTACGCCTGGAATAATCATCAAATCTATCACCGAATAATCGTCATATATTTCTCCTTTAGGTTCCAATATTCCGAATCGTTCTCCTTTGACCATGGAAAATATGCCTTCATATCGCCTTAAGACAAGATCATCACCGACAACACACGGCAATAGTATGATTTTGTCTTTGTGCCATTTGTCTATAAAGTCGTGGGTAAAGACTTCATCATCCATAGACCAATACATAAGTATGCATTTTGCGTGTTTAAAAACTTTAGTTCTCTCCAACCGTTCAAAAATAGGGTAGGAGTAAGTTTTCTTTCTTTCGAGCGAGTATGTAT
Source organism: Bacteroidales bacterium (assembly GCA_017477025.1). Taxonomy (GTDB): domain Bacteria; phylum Bacteroidota; class Bacteroidia; order Bacteroidales; family P3; genus Scybalousia_A. The sequence goes on from JAFUYA010000067.1 coordinate 5,244, forward strand.
TCTTAATGGCTTTGATTTTTTTTCGAAGTTCTTTTTTCTCTTGTTTGATTTCCATATTAATTTATTTTGCAGAAATTAGTTTGACTTGCAACGGAATGCGAACAACACGGAGCAGATTTACGACGATACTTGTATTCATTCTAATAAGTTGATGCTTTGATGCCCGCTGCTCTTACTTTGTCGGCATATTTTTCCAATTCATCCTTCTCTATTTTGATAAGGTTTTTTGCAGGAGGTATTCTGTCCAAGGAGTAAAACATAACCTCTTTGGGATTTGTTCGTTTTACCACGTCCAAATATGGAGTAAATTCGTCGTCTGTTGTATTGTCAATGATTTCTCCGTCATTTTCTCCTCTGAGAAGCATGGTTTGTATAATGCAATCAGAGCCGAACCTTATTATATTTGATTTGATTTCTTCAAAGTCGGCATTCACGGGTTTAGAGATCATATTGTACATACGTGTTGTACCTGCATCTATCTTTAAAAGCGGATTATCAATTAAATGAAGGGCTTTCCATACATCTTCCTTTCCGAGCATTGTACTATTTGTCAATATAGTAACCTTTGCCTGCTTGATATATTCGTTTCTAAGTGCAACAACATCTTCAACAATACCTAAAATGTCAGGATGAAGAGTAGGTTCTCCGTTGCCGCTGAATGTTACGGAGTCAATTCTGCTTCTCTCTTCATCGGAGGTATTTATACACCATTTTTTTAATTCCGATTGTATAATTTTTCTGTCATTGAAAGGCACTTTGATTCTCGTGTCGATTTCGTTCCATCCGCATTCGCAGTAGATACAATTGAAAGAACAGTACTTTCTTTGTGTCGGTAAGACATTAACACCTAAAGATGTTCCCAAACGTCTTGAATGTATCGGACCTACTACTATATTTTCAAAAAGCATTTTTGTACTCGTTTTTATTAGGTTTGATTATTGTATGTAAAAAAAAGTATATCTTCTTTTAAGTGAAAAAGCCTTTGCTTTTATGCAAAGACTTTTATTGTATATGTTCTACTTTTTTGTTGAAGGATTTAAACCTCCTCCGCCATTATTTATCGATCCTGATGCAGTATTGCCAGGATTGGTCTGCATTCCGTCAGAAACGGCATTATCAGTTCCCATTTCCGTAATGAATAATTCATAGTAATACTGATGTCCTTTGAAAGCATTTTGCAAAAGAACGTCAGTAGTAGCGTATATACTTACAGTGAAACTATATGAAGAATCTTCCTTGTAGGTTCCTATCATATCGGGATTCGCAATGAAATAGTTCAGTGTATCTTCTTTGATTATATTTGTAAAATAATAACTTCCGTTGTAGTAACTTCTGAGATCCTTGGTTTTATCAGGGACCTCGAATACTTTCAATTTAATATTCTTAAATCCGGCTCTTTCGGCGTACATTCTGGCAGCAGAAAAATCCCTGTCAACATCTTCTTCGGAGCATGAAATCAAAAAACAACAGGAAATAATTCCAAACAGCACCGAACATATTAGTTTCCTTACAATATTCATTTCGTTATACTTTTTATATTGTTAAATAATCCGACTTGTGAGATGCAAAAGTACAAATTTATTTTGTTTTAACAAGATTTTATTCAGAAAAAATGTTTTCAGAATCCCGGTAAGGAGAGAAATAGTGTAGGCAGTAACAATAACCATCCGAGTATTATCATTAACAGGATAAATTTCCATATAAATTTTATCCATTGAGCATAAGGGATTTTTGCAACTCCGAGGACGGCAATCAATACTCCTGATGTAGGAGTTATTAGATTTGTGAATCCGTCGCCTATATGAAATGCCGTTACCGTTGATTGCAAGGACAACCCCACTGCATTGGAAATATCTCTGAATATAGGCATCAACATGGCGGCTTTTGCCGTTCCTGATGTTATTAGTGCATTCATTAGTGTTTGAAATAAATACATTGCAGATAATGTACTTATTTTTGATTTATTACCTAAAGACCCTGTGATTCCGTCAAGAATCATTTGAATAATACCACCGTCTTCTAAAATGACAATGATTCCGCTCGCCAAAGCGACAACCATTGCTGCCGACAGCATATCCTTGCAACCGTCAATAAAACTTTTTGCAATTTCATTTGCATTCTTACCCGAAATAATACCTATTATTACAGCCATTGCAAAAAACAACGCTGCAATCTCAATAAACTCCCATTTGAAAACTGTAACTCCTATGATCAAAGTCAGAATTACTAAACCCAAAACAAAAAGACTGTATTTTGCGATACGGGTATTTATTTGCAGAGACTGAGTATTTTCATAGTCTTTACAAACATGATTGGTTCGATTGCTTTTTTCTGTTTTGTGAGCATAATGTAATACAAAGGCAATACCGCAAAATGTAAATATCAACCAAATGAAAAATCTGTATTCAATTCCCGAAAACATTTTTATTCCGGCAATTTGTTGAGCAATTCCCAATGTGAAAGGGTTTAACAGACATCCTGCAAAACCTAATCCCGCAGCCAGAAAGCACATGCAAACACCTACCGTTTCATCGTAACCCATACGTTTTGACAAAGGAATCATTACCATTACAAAGGCGATAGTTTCTTCACTCATTCCGAATACGGCCCCAAACAGAGAAAATAGGGTCATAACGGCTGCTATAATCAAGTTATTTACACCTATTTTTCGTAAGATATTATATTTCTCCCACTTTTTACCTTGTTGTATCAGTTTATCCACTCCGTATTCAATGGCCTTAGTTTCATTTAGAATCCAAAATGCACCTCCTATTATTAGAATGAAAGCTATCACAGATGGAGCTTTGGAAAATCCGTTAAAAAAAGCAGCAAATATTTGCCATGTCTGAACTTTTGCTGCAGGGATTACCCATGTAGCAATTGCTGATAATACTATCAACGCAAAGATTATTACGTATGTATGTGGAATTCGTTTCATCTTAGCCTTTATATTCAAAACGTATAACTTAAAATATTTTAAGAAATAGCAGTATTCTGTAAATTTATATTATTCCCTGTTGCAACAAATCATGCAGATGTACAACTCCTAAATAATTTTTATCAGAATCCGTAACAAGTAATTGTGTAATCTGATTCTCTCGCATAATATTCAATGCTTGGACAGCAAAACAATCCTCATGAATTGTTTTCGGATTCCTTGTCATTATGTTATCTGCTGATATGGAAAAATCAATTTGTTGGCAATTTCTGCCGAGTAATCGTCTTAGATCTCCATCGGTGATAATTCCAACTACTTTGGACCCGTCAATTACAGCAGTGCATCCCAAACGTTTTGCACTTATTTCCAGTAAAGCGTCTTTTAGCGGAGTTTTTGAGTCTATCCATGGTTTTTCATTGTTTTTATATAAGTCTCTGACGCGAAGATATAATCTTTTGCCTAAACTGCCTCCCGGATGATATTTTGCAAAGTCATGAGAGGAAAACCCTCTCATCTTCAAAAGAGCTACAGCTAGAGCATCTCCTATAACCAGTTGTGCAGTTGTTGAGCATGTTGGAGCCAGATTGTTAGGATCAGCCTCTTTATCTACATAGCAGTTTAAAAAGAAATTGGAATTCTTTGCTAAATAGGATTCTTTGTCTCCGCAAATGGCAATGACCGTATTTCCGAATGCATGAATAAGGGGAAGCAGAACCTTTATTTCGGGGGTATTCCCGGATTTGGAAATGCAGATGACAATGTCTTGAGGTTGAATCATGCCTAAATCTCCGTGAATGGCTTCAGCAGCGTGCATAAACAATGACGGAGTTCCTGTGGAATTGAGGGTAGCAGCAATTTTTTCCCCTATTTTTGCTGATTTACCTATGCCTGTTATAATGGTACGTCCTTTGGAAGAAAAAATGTGTAGTACGGCATTTATAAAATCTTCATTTACAAAGTCAATCAACTTTTTTATGGCTTCAGACTCTTGTGAAATTGTGTTTTGTATAACATTTTTTATGTCAATTTTTGCATTCATATCAAAAAAAATTATTAATTTTGTATCGCAGTTTGTTAAATTGATTTGCAAAAATAAGATTTTTCAGTAATATATTGTTGTATATGGATGAAATAAAACAAATTTTCTCATCACAGGATGTTTATTCATGTCTGCAAAAAGTTTTTGGTTTTACGTCATTTAAAGGAAATCAGGAAGCGGTTATAATGGATTTACTGTCGGGTCGTGATGTTATGGTTATAATGCCTACCGGAGGAGGTAAAAGTTTGTGCTATCAATTGCCTGCCGTTATGATGAACGGATTGGCAATAGTTATTTCTCCACTTATTGCTTTAATGAAAAATCAAGTTGATGCAATTCGTCAAATGTACGGAGATAATTCTATTGCACATTTTCTTAATTCACAGTTGGGAAAGCATGAAACAATCAGAATCAAGCAGGATATTTTGGATAAAAAAACAAAGATGCTTTATATTGCACCGGAATCTCTAATCAAGGAAGAAAATACAGATTTCTTGAAACAAGTCAGATTGTCGTTTGTGGCTATAGATGAGGCACATTGTATAAGTGAGTGGGGACATGACTTTCGTCCTGAGTACAGAAGGATACGGGAGATGGTTCGTAATATAGGGCAGCAAATACCTATAATAGCATTGACGGCTACAGCAACTGAAAAAGTTCGTACAGATATTTTAAAAAATCTTGAAATTGAAAATGCAAACGTATATATCTCCTCTTTTAACCGTCCGAATTTATACTATGAGGTTCGTCCTAAACCTGATCAAGAAAAGGATGTGATTAAAGAAATTATCAAATATATCAAAGATAATCCCGGTAAAAGCGGTATTATATATTGCTTAGCACGAAAAAAAGTTGAAGAAGTAGCAGAGATATTGAATTTAAACGGAATAAAGGCTAAACCTTATCATGCAGGGTTGGACGCAAAGCAAAGGGCTGCTACTCAAGATGAATTTTTGATGGAAAGTATAGATGTTATCGTTGCAACAATTGCTTTCGGAATGGGAATTGACAAGCCGGATGTTCGTTATGTTATTCATTATGACATGCCTAAAAGCGTGGAAGGATACTATCAGGAAACAGGACGTGCCGGAAGAGACGGAGGTGAGGGGAAGTGTATTGCCTTTTATGCTGAAAGGGATATGAATAAGTTTGAACGATTTCTTGTTGATAAGACTCTTACAGAGAGAGAGGTTGCCGAACAACTTATGGAGGCGACTATATCTTATGCTGAAAGTTCAGTTTGTAGGAGAACCACTTTACTTTCTTATTTTTCTGAAGACTATAAAGAAGAATCATGCGGGAATTGTGATAATTGTTTGCATCCGAAAAAGAAAGTTGAATCAAAAGATGACGTTATCGCTGTAATAAATCTGATCGAAGAAACAAAACAAATGTTTAAGGCTGCACACCTGATAAATATCCTTGTAGGAAATGCAAATACCGATGTTAAGACGTGCAGACACCATAAGTTGGAGTTATTCGGATATGGTAGAGATAAGAGTAAATTACATTGGAAGGCAGTTGTTCGCCAATGTTTAATAGAAGGATTTATCAAAAAAGAGATAGAGTCATTCGGTCTTTTAAAACTTCAACCTAAAGCATTTGAATTCAGAGAACATCCGTACGATATACTTGTTCCTGAAGATCATGATTACACAAATCCCGAGTCATTTGATGATGATAGTATTCTTTTACATGCTCAACCTGACGGAGGTGTTGATAACGTATTGTTTGCCATATTGAAAGATATGCGTAAATCTATAGCTGCAAAGGAAAAGTTGGCTCCAAGTATAATTTTTGAGGAACGTTCTCTTGTTGACATGACTATACAATATCCTACTACTGTTGAAAAAATGGCTAAGATTGTAGGAGTGGGAGAGGCTAAAGCAAAACGTTATGGTCCTATGTTTTGCGAAGTTATAAAACAATATGTTGAAGATAATGATATAATACCTCTGGATCAATTGATAGTTAAGATTAGTGCAGGTAGTATTACAGGACTAAAAACATACATAATAAAGAGCATTGACAAAAAAATTGATTTTTCAGACATAGACAAAGGTAAGAATATCGGTATGGATGAATTGATATCTGCAATAGAAAAGATTGTATCCTTTGGTAATAAATTAGATATTTCATACTATATAAATGAGGTTGTAGAAGAAGAACATCAAGAGGAAATAATGGAATGTTTTAAAGAAATGGAAACGGATAATGTGAAGGTGGTTTTGGAAGAATTGGGAGAGGATGAATATACCGAAGAAGAAGTCAGATTGATGAGAATACATTTCATTAATACGTACGGACATTAGGAACAGGGAAAATAAAATATATAAATATATAAAAAGTATTAAGTAATTAAAAACAAAAGAGCTATGAAAAACAGATTAATTATTTTTGGATTGTTAGTTTTAACTTTTTTGGGAGGAGTAAATGCACAGAATCAGTTTAACAACAAAAGTTTCGAAGATTGGAACTCTCAAAATGGGCTTCCTTTGGGATGGAATACCTTTATCTTGGATATTCCGGTTGTAGGTTCTTTAGGGTTCGGAGAAATAAGCAAAGTAACTCAAGCACAAGAAGGTGATTTTGCAGTTCAATTAACTCCGGCTAAGTTGAATCCTATAATTGCAAATCTGGCAAAGCGTTATATGGGAGATTCAGATATTGATATATCCGAGATTTATTTTCCTGCGTTTTTGACAAATGCTAATGTTAATGTATCAATTGATAATTTGACTAAGTTAGCAGGATTGCTTACAAATTCAGGAAACTTGTTTGATGGAGATTTTACTGATTTAGATAATCTACAAAATAACGAGATGCTTAACTCCTTATTGGGATTATTGTCTGACGGTCTTAATGTGCAGTCGAAAGAAGTAGCAGTTAAGACGATTAAAGGCTATTATAAATATTCGAAGTTGAATGGGGAAGATAATGTTGTTATGGCAGCATTACTGGTTAACAATACAGGAGGAAATAGACATGTTGTAGGAGGTGGTGTTTTAGCGAGTGTTGAAAATTCAGATAATTATACGCAATTCTCAATTCCTATAACATATTTAGATGATGCGGATGAACTGATCTTCGTAGTTCTTTCTGCTACATTGGGAACTAATCTTAAGTCAGTTTCTTCTTTTTTGTTGGATAATATCAGTATAGAGTATGAAGCAAAAAAGCAAGATGCAACTTTGACTGAAATCCTAAATGGAGATATTCTGAAAGTTTATCCTAATCCAGCTAAAGGTAATATTTTCAGGTTGAATACTTCAAAAATTCAGAATGTGAAAATCTTTAATGTTAGAGGTGCGTTGATAAAAGAGATCCCCTCCTATGTCCCTGATAGCGAAATCAAGATTGAAGAATCTGGTATTTATATAATCCAGATAGGTAATGAATTTGCCAAAATAACTATTGAGTAAAAAGTTATCGGCGATAAATATGGATATTTTAAAGAAAAATAAACTTTTTATGAATATCTCTTCGGTTAAGAAAAAATTAAATCTTACCAAAGCGGTATTCATAAGGTTTTTATTTTCTCTAATACTCTGTATTTTTGCAACGATTTTTTATTCATGTGTTGCGAACTATTCTTTTACTGGAGCATCTATAAATGCGGAAACCAAAACTTTCCATGTGGAGAATTTTATTAATCGTGCAAGTATTGTTCAGCCGATTCTATCAAGTGAGTTGACTTATGCTTTGATTAATAAGATTAGATCAGGAACATCTCTTATCGAAACAGAAGATGAAGCAGATGCATCATTTGTCGGAACAATTACTGCATACAGAGTAACACCTACTGCCATAACGGCAACAGATCAAGCGGCAAAGAACAGATTGACAATTGTTATTAGAGTGAAGTATACAAATAGAACGGATAGTAAAAGTAATTTTGACGAGACTTTTACCAGATATAAAGATTATGATGCCTCTTTGTCGTTGGCTTCCGTAGAAGAAGCATTGATTAAAGAAATAAACGATGAACTTGTTGATGATATTTTTAACAAGGCTTTTGTAAATTGGTAGTAGTTGTAGAATTTCATAGTTTTGTATTTATCATATTGATTTAAAGGCAGGAGTGGATAGACGCTATAAAAGAATAGTAAACATTATCGGGTGGATAGTTTTCCTTTTTGCAACAATGGTATATTTGTTGACACTGTATCCTACCGTTGCGTTTTGGGACAGCGGAGAGTTTATTATGTCTTCCTCCAATCTGTCAGTAGGGCATCAACCGGGAGCTCCGTTATATCAGTTACTCGGATCATTAGTTGCCTCCTTATCATTAGGCCATGTAAGACTTATAGCACCTTTGGTAAATTCTATATCTGCAGTGTCAGCCGGGTTGAGTGTAATGCTTTTATATCATTTGTTCCTGTATCTTTTTAATAAGTATTCTCCAAAACCGATAGGTAATACTTTCTGTGCAGTTTTATCTTCTTTGACATTTGCTTTTACGGATTCTTTTTGGACTCAATCATCTGAGGCGGAAGTGTATTCATTATCATTCTTTTTCACAACGTTATGCTTGTATGTAATTGTTTTGTGGGATGAAAATCCTAAAGAAAAATATTTGGTTTTATTGGCACTAATTTTTGGAATATCATACGGTGTTCATCCATTATCTTTATTAGTGTTACCTGCATTAGTTTTTATTGTTTGGTTTCATTACAGGAAGATTACTTTAAAGGGAATATGTTTTTCCATATTGATTTCTCTTGCGGGCTTATTAATGGTTGTAAATGCATTTGATTATTTGATTAGGTTGCTTAGTATTTCAATACCTGGAACAATTATTGCAGGCTTGATTATCTGCGGAGGACTGTTGTATTTATCTTATTTAAAACGTCTTGCTTTATTGAACAGCATAATCTTTTGTATTGTATTTTTCTTCATAGGAAGCTCCACCTACATTGTTATTTCCATACGGAGTTATCAGAATTTACCGATGAACGAGTATGCCGCACATTCCTTAAAGGATATGCATAATTATGTTACACGGCAATCTTACGTACACCCTCCGCTTGTGTATGGACCCTATTACACTGCACTTCCAGCTGAAGATTTTAAAGTTACTGAAGAAAAAAACGAACCTGTTTTTAATAAAGAATTTTTTACAATATTTCCTCGTATGTGGAATTATACCTCTCCTTCATTTGAGGACGGATATTCTTCTTGGGTCGGACAGCCTAAAAAAAATATTGTACTTAACGGAGAAGACAGACTAAAACCTACGTTTCTGCAAAATATACAGTTCTTTGCTCGTTATCAATACGGGTATATGTATTGGCGTTATTTGATGTGGAATTTTGTCGGGCGAACAAACGATATACAGGGATATGGAGATATTTCCAACGGTAATTGGCAAACAGGATTGAATTCTTTAGATAAGTTATTTGATATAGATGAGGGAAATTCATACCGCACAGAAAAGAATAAAGCTAATAACAGATACTTTGCACTGCCGTTAATTATTTGTCTTATAGGAGTGTTTTATCACATTGTCAAAGATTCTAAAAGATTTCTTTTTGTCGGTACAATATTCATCATGTATTCTCTTGCAATTGTCGTCTATACGAATACGGCGGCATATGAACCGCGAGAAAGAGATTATATTTTTCTACCATCGTTTATGGCTGTGAGTATTTGGATCGGAATAGGGATGTTGGGGATTAGTCAGATCATAGCCAATGCTGTAAGAGTAAAGCATCCTCGTTATATTCTACCGGTATTTGTCTTTATACCAATATGGATATTTGCTCAGAACTTTGATGATCATAATCATCGACATAACTATACGGCAAGAAACTTTGCTGTCAGTATGCTTAACTCCTGCGATAAAGATGCAATATTGTTTACAGACGGGGATAATGATACCTATCCTCTTTGGTATGTTCAAAACGTTGAGGGCGTAAGAACCGATGTAAGAGTGATAAATCGTCAGATGCTTAACAATGCTTATTACATATCTCTTTTAAAATACGCTAATAGAGATAGTATGCCGGTAGAGATTATGTTTTCACAGGAAGACTATAGAGACGGAGTAATGGACGAAGTACAATTGCTTCCTAATTTTGACACAATATCCGTAAGAAGAGCAGTTGAGTTGATTAAAGGAAACAAAATTCTGGATATGAAGTTTTTAAATCATATCAAGAATTTGAACTATAATAAGTTTAAAACGGATGTTGATGGTAATGAAATTGTCTTTACGATAAATGACGGTGTAATAAGTAAGAGTGATATGATCATTATGGATATTATTTCATCAAATCCGAACAGACCGGTGTATTTTTCATCATATTCAAATACTGACTATTTGTCCTTGGAAGATTATCTTTCTCTTGAAGGTTTTGCATATAAACTTACAGGTACTAAAGTTAGAAAAGATCCTTTTGATAATATAAATGCAGACAAAATGTATGCAAATGTAATGAATGGATTTGAGTTTTTGAATTTTAATAAAAACATATATTGTAATGAGATTGAGAATAGCATTATTTCATTTTATGTAGAAAATGCAGGTTCATTAGCTTACAAACTTCTTCATTCAACACAATATGACAAAGCGGAATCTTTAATTAATAGAATTACAAATGAGATACCATGGACTTTGCACGAGTATCCTTTAACTTTGGCCGATTTTGCAGTTGTTCAATCCGTTTTGGGAAATGAAAAAACTGCAAAGCACATGATCACACAGAGTCTTGATTCGTTCAAAAAATTTATGAACAGGTATAATGTCGGAACAATTAAATATCAAGCACAGAATAGATTGGAAGCTGCACGACAAGTTGCATTCTACTTAAATCTGTGTATTATGTGTGAAAATTGGGACTTAGAACAACTGAGAATTGATGTTAGTGAATGTTTCTTTTCTGTTATCAGACCTTATTTTGAGATAACAAAAAGACAGAAGAAAATTATGAAACTTGATGAAACATGGTATGCTGAAGAAATTGATAAGATTGATGATTTAATGAATCAGATTACAGATTTTGCAGCACATTACGAAGAAGAGATACTTGAATATGAGTAATAAAAACAATAATATAATATGGAACAGCAAAAATATAATTTAAGAGGAGTTTCAGCAAAGAAAGAAGATGTTCATAATGCTATAAAGAACATTGATAAAGGACTTTTTCCTACTGCATTTTGTAAAGTTATTCCTGATATATTAGGAGGTGATGAAACATATTGTAATATTATGCATGCAGACGGTGCAGGGACAAAGAGTTCATTGGCTTATATGTATTGGAAATTAACAGGAGATTTATCCGTATGGAAAGGTATTGCACAGGATGCCGTAGTTATGAATACTGATGATTTGCTTTGTGCAGGAATTACGGATAATATACTATTGTCTTCAACCATAGGGAGAAATAAAAGGTTGATTCCTGGAGAAATTATCAAAGCAATAATAGAGGGTACGGAAGAATTTCTACAGAATATGCGTGATATGGGAGTAGGTATTTATTCTACAGGTGGCGAAACTGCGGATGTTGGAGATTTAGTGCGTACAATTATAGTGGACAGTACTGTAACGGCAAGAGTTAAAAGAGATGATATCATAAGGGCAAATATTAAAGATAGCGATGTAATAGTAGCGTTAGCTTCTTTCGGACAATCTGTTTACGAGCATGAGTATAATGGAGGAATGGGTAGTAACGGTTTGACATCTGCAAGGCATGATGTCTTTGAACATACTTTAAAGAGTATTTTTCCTGAGAGTTTCGATACGGACTTACCTGATGAAGTAATTTATTGTGGAAGCAAGAAATTACTGGATGAGGTTGAAATTGACGACAAAGGAACTAAAATGACTATGGGTAAATTAGTTTTATCTCCGACAAGGACTTATGCTCCTGTTGTCTCACGTCTTCTGAAAGAGTTCCGTAAAGATATACATGCAATGATACATTGTACGGGAGGAAGTATGGGTAAGGTATTGAATTTTTGCGATAATGTTCATATTATCAAAGATAATTTGTTTCCTCTGCCTCCGTTATTTTCCATTATTGAGCAAGAAAGTGAAACATCACGACAAGAAATGTATCAAGTATTTAATATGGGACAGCGTATGGAGATTTATTGTCCTATAACTGTTGCTCAAGATATTATCACGTTGAGTGAAAGTTTCGGGATTGCAGCAAAAATAAGCGGTAGAGTAGAAAAGTCCGATAAGACTTTTGTAACGGTTATTGATGATAAGGGAATCTATGAGTATTTTAAATAGGTCTTAATATTTGTAAAAAACTACTTTTCTATACCGAAAATACTGATATTTTTGACGAAAAGTTAAAGAATATGTGCAAAAAGTGTGTAAAAATAAAATATTGAAAAATAGATTAGTAGAAATAAAAAATACGAAAAATACAATTTTTTTTGTAAAAATATTTGGTCAGTTAGAAAAGTTGTTATAATTTTGCAATCCGTTTCGACCAGGTAGGTAAGACGAAATTAAAAAAAAGTAGAAAAATGTACGCAATAGTAGAAATAGCAGGACAGCAATTCAAGGTTCGAAAAGATCAGAAGATATTTGTGAATCGTCTTCATCAAGAAGAAGGAACAGATGTTACTTTTGACACCGTAATGCTAAAGGCAGAAGGAAACAACGTAGAAGTTGGGGCACCTAAGTTAGCCGGGGCAAGCGTAGAAGCACATATCATCAAACATATAAAGGGTGATAAAGTGTTGGTATTTCATAAGAAAAGGAGAACCGGATATCAGAAAATGAACGGTTTCCGTCCTTTCTTGACACAGATTCAGATTAAGGACATCAAATAACTGATTGTTGAACTTTAAAAAGAAAACGTTAAGATATGGCACATAAGAAAGGTGTTGGTAGTTCAAGTAACGGTCGTGAGTCTCACAGCAAGAGATTAGGTGTTAAGATATTCGGCGGACAGAGATGTATTGCAGGTAATATCATAGTACGTCAAAGAGGCACAGTTCATAATGCAGGCGAGAATGTCGGGATGGGAAAAGATCATACTTTGTTTGCGTTGAAAGACGGAGTAGTTGAGTTTAAGAGAGGAAGATTCGATCGTTCGTACGTTTCAGTTAAGACTGAAGCGTAGAGGAGTGAAAGTGTAAGGCAGGAATATATTGAAGACGTTTTATTTTTCTGCCACTGGTTCTACGAGTGTTGTATTGCATCTGTAACCGATCAATTAAGTTGAGATAACTTTGCGATAGGTGCGATACGGAAAGGTAGAAGAGAGATCATTGACAAGACAGGGCATACAAAAGCGAGAGCACGAGGATAGAGGAGTTAAATAAGAGTACATAGGGGGATGCCTAGTGGCTTTCAGAGGCGAAGAAGGACGTAACAAGTTGCGATAAGCTACGGGGATTGGC
>JAFUYA010000068.1 GCA_017477025.1 Bacteroidales bacterium
GATAAGGCACAACTTGCAATGGGACAGCGTTATTATTCCGGTGCTGACGGCTATAAACAGGATAAACAGCAGGCTTTGGAATGGTTTACAAGAAGTGCTAATAACGGAAATACGGATGCAATGAAATTATTGGCAGTTATGTATGAAACAGGAGAAGGAACGGAGAAAAATAATCAAAGTGCATTTAAATACTATTTTATGGCTGCAAGACAAGGAGATAAAGAATCCTTGTACAAAGTAGGTAAGTGCTACTATTACGGAGTTGCAGTAGATAAAAATACGGAAAAAGCCTTGATTTATTTGGATAAAGCTGCCGCTCAGAGTTATCAGCCTGCGATTGCTTTGATTGACATCATAAAACAGGAAGAACAGTCCGCACACCAACAACCGGAAGTAAAGCAGTCAAGTGAAACTTCCACAACTTCCGATTAGTTTGTCTGACAGGTATCATTACATTGTGTGAATTTTGAGACGAGATATTAAAGTTATGAGAGTTATTATTGAAAAAGATTACTTGGCAATGTCTGTTTGGGCAGCCGAGTATGTAATCAAAAAGATAAATGCGTTTGTTCCGACTGAGGAGAAGAAATATTTTGTTCTGGGCTTGCCGACAGGTTCTTCTCCTTTGGGAATGTACAAAAATCTGGTGCAAGCTTACAATGATAAAAGGGTAAGTTTCAAAAATGTCGTTACGTTCAATATGGATGAGTACGTAAATTTGGATGTGAATCATCCTGAAAGTTATCATAGTTTTATGTTTAACAATTTATTCAACCATATTGATTGTCCTGAGGAGCAAATACATATTCTTAACGGTAATGCTCAGGATTTGGAACGGGAATGTACTGAATACGAAAAGGAAATTCAGCGTTTCGGCGGAGTTGATTTGTTTATCGGCGGCATAGGTCCTGACGGTCATATTGCATTTAACGAGCCTTGTTCCTCACTTGCGTCCCGTACCAGGATAAAAACGCTCACAACTGATACTATTCATGCCAACAGCAGGTTTTTTGATAATGATATTACCAAAGTTCCGAAGATGGCTTTGACTGTCGGAGTCGCCACTGTAATGGATTCCAAAGAAGTTTTGATACTTGTTAACGGACATAATAAAACACGTGCCTTGCAAGCGGCAGTTGAAGGTCCTGTTACGCAAATGTGGACAATCAGTGCCTTGCAGTTACATCCTAAAGGTATTATTGTCTGTGATGAAGCCGCAACGGACGATTTGAAAGTTTCTACATATAAATATTTTAAAGATATAGAAGGGAAGTAAAAGCGATGAATCTGAATCTTTCTTCACAAATTGCGTTGGTAGATATACCGCAGAAGTTTTATAATCCTGCTACTGCAGTAGAGAGGAGTGAAATAACCAGAATGGAACAAATACCTACCGACATTTTTCCTAATATTGAGCAAGCGGTGATAAGCATTGCCGACATCGTTGTAAGAGAAGTGTTGAATAAACAGGCAGAAGGCAAGTTTTGTGTTCTTGGTTTAGGAACGGGTAATTCACTTACGCCGGTTTATCAGGAACTTATTCGTCGTCATAACGAGGATAAGATAAGTTTTTCTAATGTTGTGGTATTCAATGCTTATGAATATTATCCGTTAAAGGATGTAAAGAACCATAGTGCTATATCTCAATTGAAAAAACGATTTCTTGATCACGTTGATATTGAGCCGCAGAATATTTTTACTCCTGACGGGAGCGTTAAACAGGAAAGTTTGCAATCCTATTGCAGTTCATACGAAAACCGTATCGCCTCTTTCGGTGGTATGGATATTATTTTATTAGGTATCGGCAGAAGCGGCAATATTGCAACTAATGAACCCGGTTCCAGTCGTTCATCAACTACACGTCTAATGTTACTTGACGCTCTTGTAAGGGAAGAAATGACGCTTAGTTTCCATACCAGCGAACCTGTTCCTCCTTGTGCGATAACTATGGGCGTTAGTACTATTCTCAATGCCAGAAAAATTTTTCTTACTGCATGGGGAGAAGAGAAGTCGGATATGATTGCAAAGACAGTTGAAGGCAAAGTTTCGGATGTTATTCCTGCTTCATATCTGCAAGTACACAATGATGCTCATGTTGTAGTGGATTTACCTGCAGCAAATAAATTGACGCGAATAACAAAACCGTGGTTGGTTACTTCATGTATATGGACTGATAAATTAGTAAGGAGTGCATTGGTATGGTTGTGTCAGGTTACAGACAAGCCTATATTGAAACTGACGAATAAAGATTATAATGAAAACGGTTTGTCCGAATTGTTAGCTTTATATGGCAGTGCGTATGATGCAAATATTAAAGTATTCAATGATTTACAGCGTACTATTACGGGATGGCCGGGGGGAAAACCTAATGCAGATGATGAATACCGTCCTGAGAGAGAGAAACCGTATCCGAAACGTGTATTGGTATTCTCACCGCATCCAGATGATGATGTAATCTCTATGGGAGGGACAATACAAAGACTTGTAAAACAGGGACATGATATTCATATTGCATATGAAACAAGTGGAAACATCGCTGTAGGAGATGAGGAAGTTATGCGTTTCATGCACTTCATTAACGGTTTTAATCAGTTGTTTATTGATTCTGAAGACGAGGTTATCGCAGGTAAATATAAAGAAATTAAACAATTTGTATTAGGTAAGAATATCGGTGATCCCGATACAAGGGATATATTGACAATCAAAGGATTAATACGTAGGGGAGAAGCAAGAACTGCATGTACTTATAATCATATTCCTTTAAATAAGGTTCATTTTTTGGATTTACCTTTCTATGAGAGTGGAAAAATAGAGAAACTGCCGATAGGAGAAGCGGATGTTAGGATTGTTATGGATCTTATCAAACAGATAAAACCTCATCAAATATATGTTGCGGGAGATTTGGCAGATCCGCACGGCACTCATAAAAAATGCACTGATGTAGTATTGGCTGCGTTGGATGAGTTTAAAACAGCAGGTACCGAAGACTGGTTGAAGGATTGTCGTGTTTGGATGTATCGCGGTGCTTGGGCAGAATGGGAAATAGAAAACATAGAAATGTGTGTTCCAATGTCGCCGGAGGAGTTGCTTTCCAAAAGAAAGTCAATTCTTAAACATCAAAGTCAAATGGAATCCGCACCTTTCTTAGGTAATGACGAACGTTTGTTCTGGCAAAGAGCGGAAGATCGTAATCGCGGTACAGCAAAGCTTTATCATTCTTTGGGATTGCCATGTTATGAGGCTATGGAGGCTTTCGTTCAGTACAAATATTAGAATCGTAAATACTTTGTCCGTATCGGAATGATGCTTGTGGAGAAGTGCGGATAAAGAATTCATATACTAAAGTTATATTTCTGATTATCATAGTCTGATTTTGTAGAAATTTTCTCACTGATTTTGTATGAAAAGTGCGTGATTTCTGACGTTTTTTTAATGATTTTATCAGAAATCACGCACTTTTTTTTATTGAGTTTTGTATTTGATTAAATACTTATTTGTTAGATTTTTACAAATAGAAAAGAAGAGAAATTTTTCATAAAATTCCTCTTCTTTTTGTTTATAAACCCAAAAGACTTATCTTCTTATAGAAAGAATTTCTCTTGCTTCGTCTGAATTAGCAACCTCTCTGCCTAATTCTTTTGCCAAACGAACGACTTTATCAACTAATTCGCCGTTACTTTTTGCCAAAACACCTCTTTCAATATAAAGATTATCTTCAAAACCTACGCGAACATTTCCGCCCATAGCAATACCGGCAGCAGCCATAGGGAAAGCGTGTCTTCCAATTCCGGTAACGGTCCAGGTACTTCCGGCAGGGATTCCATTAACTAACCAACAAAGGTTAGGAACCGTGGCTGGAGTGCAGCCAAGTACGCCAAGAACGAAATTAAATTGCATAGGATGAGAAGGAACAAAGCCTTTAGCGGCAAGTTTCAAGATACTGTCCAAATGACCCATCTCAAAACATTCGTATTCAGGTTTGATGTTGTTTTCAAGCATACGTTTGCCGAACGCTCTCATCATAGGCATTGTATTTTCAAAGACATCGTCTCCGAAATTGCAAGTACCGCAGTCCAACGTGGCCATTTCGGGCATTAACTCAGTAGGTTGCAGACGCTCTTCCGCAGTCATACCCACAGCACCTCCCGTAGAAGGAATCAAAAGTACGTTCGGACATTCTTTATATATGGCATCAATGCACTCTTTGAAACGTTCCTTACTTTGAGTAGGCGTTCCGTCGTCCTCTCTTACGTGAAGATGGACGATTGCAGCCCCTGCATCCACTGCACTTTTAGCCTCGCGGACGATTTCTTCCACAGTATAAGGGACATTAGGGTTCTGCTCTTTTGTAACTTCGGCTCCGCAAATAGCAGCCGTGATTATAAGTTTATCCATATTGATTTCCTATTTATTGTATCTTTGACAGTCTTTCGGAGTTACGCATGTACCGCTTGCACGACATACAACAACGGGTTCTTTCAAAACCTCGGCAGCGGAAGCACTGATGTCAGTTCTTGCAGTGATTACTTTTCTTGCCTCGAAAGTCATCTTGCGGGAAGTATTGCCTACCTTAGTTATTTCTCCGTAAGCCTCAATGTAATCTCCTGCATAAACAGGTGCAAGAAATTCCACATTATCGTACGCACAGAACAATCCCTCATCGCCGTCTTGCTTAATCAACAACTCTGTTGCCACATCACCGAAAAGGTTTAACATTCTTGCTCCATCAACTAAGTTTCCACCATAATGAGCATCGTGGGCACTCATTCTTAATCTTATTGTACTTGTTATTTTTTCCATAATTATTCTATTGTATTAAAAAACGAAACACAAAAATGCAGTATATATCTGACAGATACTTTATACTGCATTTTTGTACATTACACTTACTTATGCTTTTACTATATAATCCACAAACAAATAAGGAGTCTTTACGCATTCAGGGTTGATCGTTTCAACTTCTTCTTTAACTTCTGCAATAACAAGGTCAGCTGCAGTTGCCATTAAAGGATTGAAGTTCTGCGATGTTCCTTTGTACAACAGATTTCCGAATTTGTCGCAAACACTTGCACCTAATAATGCAACATCTGCTCTGATAGGTTTCTCCAAAAGGTATTCTTTACCATCAACGGTTATTTTTTGTTTGCCTTCTTCACAAACCGTTCCCAAACCTGTAGTAGTCAAAAAACCGCCTATACCTGCTCCGCCACAACGTATTTGTTCAGCAAGCGTACCTTGAGGAATCAACTGAACTTCCATTTCTCCGGATATCATTTTTTCACCGGTTACAGGGTTAGTACCTATATGTGAAGCGATAACTTTTTTTACGCAACCGTTTGCAACCAACAATCCGCTTCCGTATTCAACGAAAGATGTGTCATTACAAATGATTGTCAGGTCTTTTACTTGATTTTTAACCATTTGTTCAATGATTTTGCAAGCAGAACCCGAACCTAAAAATCCGCCTACCATAACGGTCATACCGTCTTTAATCATAGAAGCAGCTTCTTCTACACTAATTCTCTTACTCATAGTATTTATCGTATTATTTTCATTATATTTCGTTGTGCAAAAATATATATTTTTTCATAAATAATAAAGGATTTGGAGGAAAATATTGATTTATTAATTGATATAATATTAAAGAAAAAATAACGGAAATATATACTTTTATATTTCCGTTATTTTTGTAGGACAACTCTTTTGAATTATTCTTTTATAATACGCTTAACGATAAAATGGTCGTTACTTTTAATTCTGACATAATAGATGCCGTCAGGCAAATCTGAAATATCAATATTGTTTATATCCGTTCTCAAAGATTTCATCATTCTTCCGTTGTTGTCATAAAACTCCAAGTATGTATCGTAAGCAATACCATCTATATTCAGTATACCTTTAGTCGGGTTAGGATACAATTTTATATTATCCTCCACTATATCTTCCGCTAAACTACTTGACGGACAATCAATTTCCTGAATTGCATCTCCCCAATAGACATTCAGTACAACTGTTGAGTCGCAACCTAAGGATGTTTCCAAATGTGTTATATACATTCCTGTGTCAGCGATGGTAATTCCGTTCATTTCTACGGATTCTCCTTTGACTAATGACCAGCATTGGCTGACATAATCAGTAGGATTAACGGTAATATTCACAATGGTATAAACATCTCCGCCGGTTTCGTTTTGTTCGGTATAGCGATACGTACCGGATTCGGTAATTACGGAGTCCAACTTGTCGAAATAATATTCTTGATTGTCGCAAATTACGGTATCAATGCTGATTGTATCGAATCTTCTTAAATCTCGTGAAAGATATACCGCAGAATTTACAGCATTATCACTAATGTCGCATATATCTATTTCTATTTTGTAATATAAGTCCGCCACCACATTTACCAACTCTGTTGATAATTTACTTGTATAGCCGTTCATAAAGCAATTGTTGGCATTAGTGTTGAAAGATCCTGTACCATATAGAGGATTCTGTCTGTAATACTGAGGATTACTCGGTGGTGTCGGATTGGTTCTGGAAGGATAATTAGGGTTTCCTCCATTGATACTGTTCAACATTACTGCTGTATTAGTTCCCGGTACCAAGGCAATATTCTGCATTTCGTAATGAGTTGAGCCTTCAACAATATTTCCTTGGGCATCATACGGTCCAGAAAAGAAAAAACCGAAGAAATCGTTAACTGATTTACCTACGTTTCCTGGATACTCCTTGGAAGCAAATGAATATGTAAAAGCGAAGTTATTAATTTTAGGCTTTATCCAAAATACTAAAGAGGCAATATCACGCATTTTTTGTGCAGTTCTGCCGTTTTCCTGGCAATACTTATAGTATTGATAGAAAAACCCCAAAACTTGCGAAGTGTCATCATTCTGAACTGATGGAGATTGATTTCCTCCTATACCGGGTTTCCACCTTCCGGCGTCGGTACATTTACCTGTAACTAAAACTAAACCTTCGTCCATTGGCATGTTCATTCCTGTTGTATCCAAATTAACGAAAGAACCTATGGCATCCGTAGCAATGACTTCTTTCCCGTTAAACGTTGCTTTATGAGCACTGTCTACGATAAGTTCAATATTAGGCCCTACAAGATATTTTTGCACAAGATCGGAAACTTTCTGATTGGTCAGAGTAGAAACATTTACCTGTGCAAAACAATTACTTATTGTATAACATACAAGTAAAGCAATGGCTATAAACTTTATCCTTCTCATATTGATTCTTGCTAAAAAATTATATCTTAAACGCAAAATTACAAATTTTTTGCCAAACAGCAAATAAATCTTAAATTTTATTTCAATATCAACAACTTATTATTCACAACATTGTTGCATTTAATGTTGAGATAATATATTCCGCGTGCTAAATCTCCGGTATAAATTCTTTCATTTTCATTCACGGATACCTGTTTTACCTTTTGTCCGATTTGGTTATACATAACTACATCCAGCGGATATGTATCACTTTCTATAGTAACAAAGTTTTTTGCGGGATTCGGGAAAACGTTTATATCATTTTTCTTGTTAATATCTTCAATACAAACACTTAAACAATCAATTTCCATTGTAATGTCTCCGTATTGAACATTGAAAACAACTGTGGAGTCACAGCCTAAATACGTCTTCAAATGGGATATGTAAGTACCTGGTTTGGAAATTTTGATTCCGTTAAGATTCAGTGTATCGCCTTGTTTGAGCCGCCAACAAATGTTTGTATATTCAGTAGGCTTGACGGAAAGATTTACAATGACAAGAGAATCTCCGCCTTCTATATTTTTGAATACCTCACTATATGTACCTGAGGAATCTATTTTGGTATTATTTATGCCGAAATAAAAGTCGGTGTCATCACAAATTGCAGTATCTATTACAATTGTGTCAAATCGTCGCATATCCGATGCAAGAAACAAGGCGGAATTTACTTTATAGTCATTAATATCTGCGATATATATTTCAATTTTATAATAATACTCGGGTAAAACTTGAACAATGGCTGTGGATAATTGTTTTGTATATTGTTTCATTTGACAATTTTTGTGACAATTATCATCAGGTTGTATATGATACTCGGGATAGGAGGCATGATCAATATCATCAATATATTTTCCGTGATTAACCGTGTTGATCATAACGGGAGTTGTGGTTCCGGGAATGAGAGCCAAGTTTTGCATGCTGTAATTAGTTGCTCCTATTATTTGGTTGCCGTGTTGATCAAACGGACCTGACAGATAAAAGCCGAAGAAATCATTATAAGGCATACCGACGAACTTCGGATACTCATTAGAAGCAAAGCAATAAGAAAAAGCCAGATTTTCAATTTTAGGTTTAATCCAAAATGAAAGACAACCTATGTCATGCATGCTCATAGTAGGGACATTATGTTCAATACAATATTTGTTATAAGTAAAATAGAATGCAGAATCCTTAAAGTCTTCCATATTACTGCCCGGAGTAGGCTTTTCATTAAAGTTTAAATATTCGGCTCCGGCATCTTTACAATCACCTGTAAGAATAATCAACCCTTCACTAATCGGAATATTGCAATTGGAGGTGTCTTTACTTTCAAATATACCCAATTGATTGCTGCCGACAATTTCTTTATTATTGAACAATGCTTTGTGATCCTCGTCAACTATTAATTCCGCATTGTTTCCTGTAATATATTTTTTGATAAGCTCGCTTACAACAGAATCATGTGTATATGCCACCGTCACTTGCGTATATGCAGTGATAAAAAACAAATTCAGTATGACAAAACTTAATAACCGACATTTCATAATACAAAAATACTTAATTTTTTTTATTACTACTAAAAATAATACTTTTTTTTTCCGAAGAATACATTTATTTTATTTACCTTTGCAATCATAAAATACTAAAAGACAATGAAACAAAAAGATGCAATAAATATTATTCATATAAAAAATATGGTATGTCCCCGATGTATTGCAGCAGTAGAGAAACTGTTAAAAAAAGAAAATTTCGCGGTCCAGAGCGTTGAACTCGGTAAGGCCGTTATCCTTGGAAATATTGACAAAGAACAAAAAAGAGTACTGGCAGACGGACTTAAGGAACTGGGATTTGAGTTGTTGGATGACAGAAAAACTCGAATTATAGAGGAGATAAAAACTGCAGTAATAGAGTTTGTTCATTATCAAGAAAACAATTTAAATATCAATTTATCAGATTTTATAGTTTCAAAATTACATCAGGATTATACGGCATTAAGCAAACTATTTTCGGATAATGAACAAACGACCATAGAGAAGTATTTTATTGCCCAGAAAGTCGAAAAGGTGAAAGAGTTATTGTCATACGGAGAATTGACTTTGAATGAAATAGCCTTTAAACTTAATTATTCTTCATCTGCATATTTGTCTGCTCAATTCAAACAAGTAACGGGAATGACTCCTTCGCAGTATAAATCTTCCGATTTACAAAACAGACGTACATTGGACAGTATTTAGTTCTGTGAAGTTCCATCTTTTTCAATTACATTGAGCCACACGTTTGCAACGTATAAATCTTTTCCCTTTTTAGTCTTGCTGAAAAAAAGGCAATACGGTATTTTAAATGTAAAACTCCGTATTACCTTTTTCGACTAAACAGCCCGAATTATTCAATTATCAGTTTTTCAACTTTATTTCCGAGTTTTATATAATAGATTCCTGCATCAAGATAACTTATGTTAATAACCGAACCGTCAGTTATTATACCTTGATATTCTTTATTTGCAATCACATCTGATTTATATACAAGTCTGCCTCTGTTGTCGTAAATTTCGACCGAATTTGTACCTGATACGGTTATCGTATGCTTTGCGGGATTCGGATATACTGAAACATTGTCGCTGACTTCAATATTGTTGATTGAGTTGTTGAATGTCAGATTAAGGATTATTGTAGAGTCGCAACCATCCTGTGATTTAAGATTCAAAATATGTTCTCCTTCTGTGTCCGTATCAAAACCGTTTTCCGTATATCTTGTTCCCTGGTCGATAGTTGCTGAGAAAGAAATCTCGTATGTAGGATTTACAATAAGATTTACCGTAACAATACTGTCGCAACCGTCCGTTCTTTGTAGTGTTTCCGAATATGTTCCCGATTTTGTCAATATTTGTTCGCCCAAAGTATATGATTCATTGTCGCAAATACTTACATTGATTGTATCGTATGAAGGATATTTGCAAGGATCTTCAGGATTGTATTTCAAAATCAATGTAACAATGCTGTCACATCCGGTATCTGATGTTTTCAGATTCAAGGTATAAGTACCTTCATTGTCTTCATTAAATCCGTTTTCACTATATTTATCGCCTTTATCAATAAATGCTTCGATAATAGTATCAAATGCAGGATATTGAATGTAAGTAAGATTGACAATGGAATCACATCCGTCCCAAGTTATGAAATTGAATGTATAAGTTGCGGAATTTGTGAATTCTAATCCGTTATAAATCAAAGTATCTCCTTCACAACCGAACTTTTCTTCATCAATGATAACAGCGTTGCATTGTCTTACAAAGAGATTCAAGGTAATAATCGAATCGCATCCGTTTTGATTCTTCAGTGTGTCAGTATAAACTCCGCTCTCAGTTAATTCTTTATTAGCAAATGAATAACTCATTCCGTTGCTTATAGTGTCTGATATTTCAATAATACTCTTCGGGGTCATGGTTAAATTTATTGTGAAATTAGTATCACATCCGTCTTCCGTTGCAACTGATACTTGATAAGTACCTTCCGTATTGTAGATATGATCGTTAAATTCAAAGAAACCATCTTCGCAGAATGCAGCCTCAATAACGGAATCCACATCATGGCAAGGAGTATATGTTTCAATTTTTACATTATCTATTACTGCGGCAGGCGGCCAATTATGGTTGGCATCACTTTTCCACATGAAAACTATTTGCATGGTTTTTCCGCTTACGTTGTTCAAAACGGCAGATTTAGATTCCCAATAGACAGGATATTCTCCCGTTGAGTAAGTATTACCTTGTATTTTAACGGCTTCGGTTTGCATGGAATTAGTGTCATGATCGGCGATAACCTTTACGGAGTCCTCTAACATATAAACACATAAGAAATCCATACCTCCGTTCCATGACTGACCGATACCTTTAACTTTGTAATTATAACTTAGTTTGAATAAACTGTCGTCCGGAAACTGAACTCTCAAAACGCTGTACGCTGCAGTTTTTCCATCAGTATAAGACAAAGTCTGCCCTTTATCGGATGATATATACATACTGTGTTTCGGCGTTTGTGTTCCGTATCCGTCTGCATCTCCTATATACCATTTGTTTAAATCATTTGTTGAAAAGAATGCATAATCTTTGACATCGTCTTGTTCAAAATCCATTTCGTAAGGAACTGAAACAACAATGTCATTTATGGTTACAAAGCGTTCGGAAACGGAAAATTCTGATTCTGATGAGCCACAGTCGGATTTTACTCTGACTTTGTATTGTAATCCCGGAGTAAGGTTTTCAAATTTATAAAAAGTATCCGTTACGTTATTGATAAGACCAACCTCACTCCAATCATCATAATAGTCAGGTAATAATTGCAATGTATAACTTTCGACTCCGCTTATTGCATTCCAAGAAAAAACTGCACTTGTAGTGTTTATTTCCGAAACTGCAAGTTGTTGTGGAACCTCACATGTTGCAACATATAATTCCGGTCCGTTGATTTCTGCAATAAAATAATCACACATGTCCTCATCAGGGACTATACGGAATGCAAGATAAATCTTTTGATTCAAATATCCTTTTAAAGAAACTGCATATCTTACAAGAGCTTCGTTTTCATCATATTCAACGGTCAAAAGCGGATGCTCAATATCAAAAGAAGCAGTTTCGTTATTGTCAGTAGAAACAACAACTTGGAAAAGATCGGTAACATCACCGATTCCAAGTAAATCTTCCATTTTTAAATAGAATGTAAGAGAATCGTCTTCGGAGGTAACGTGTAATTGTGGCGTAATGATCCATGCAGGTATTTCATCGTACCACTGACCGTAGTAAAGACAAGGCATCTCGGAGGGAGTGCTACCGTCAGTAACTTCAACGGTCCTTCCCATTTCAAAACCGTAAGATCCTCCTGCCTCAATAATCGTCCAACCATCGGGAACTTCGTACATTTCCAAGTTTTCAAAGGTTTCATGCAACTTATTTTGTGCAAAAACCGAAACAACGGCAAACAACAGTGCCGCAACAGTTAAAAATTTTTTCTTCATATAACTTTGTTTTTTAGTTTTGTCTTACTCATTTTTCCAGCCTGCAAAAGTATTTCGGAATATACAACTGTACAATACCGATAAATAAGTAAATCTTTAAATGTTTTTTACCTATTTTTAGGTAGTCTATTTTGTCCTTATCAAGAGATGATTCAATGATGTATAAACAAATGTTTCCAAGATTTACAGCGATTTTGAACGATATACGAAAAACTTTTCCTAATTTTGCATTCGTAATCAAAGTAAGGGACGTTTTACTCGCTTATGATGATACGATAACGTAGAATACAATAATCTAACCCAAAAGGTAGTTTTTTTACAAAAAAACACTTGACTGATGGAGAAGAGAATCGGTATAATAAATATTGTCGTCTATGATTTGACGGCTGCAAAGGAAGTAAATTCTTTACTTTCTTCCTATTCCGAATACATACTTTCACGTAACGGGTTGCCTTTAAGAGATAAGGGTATACATATAATTAATATTGTAGCGGAATCTTCACAGGACATCATCAATTCTTTAACAGGTAAGTTGGGAAGAATACTAAATGTTGAGGTGAAGTGTCTTTTGACAAAGATTCGATTGGAAAACAATTAAGAGAATTATAAAAATATATTACCATGAATATACAGGACAGGAATAAAGTGTTTATAGACAGGAGTAAACTGCTTGATCTGTTGAGCAGAAAAGCACCTGAGCAGAGCGAATTGAATGAAATTTTGAATAAAGCACTCAAACTGAAAGGACTTAACTTAAAAGAGGTGGCTGCTTTGTTGTGTGTGGAAGATGAAAAGCAAATATCCGAAATTATGGATGCTGCACACACGGTTAAAGACGAAATTTACGGCAAACGGTTGGTACTTTTTGCACCTATATATACGGGAAACGTTTGTTGTAATAATTGTACGTATTGTTCTTTCCGTAAAGACAACCATCTGATTAAGAGAAAAATTCTGACAATGGACGAGATAGCCGAAGAAACAAGAGCATTGTTGCGTCAAGGTCATAAAAGAGTTTTATTAATATGCGGAGAAAACAACAAAAACGGCACGGATTACATGTGTGAAGCCATAAGGACAACTTACGGTGTAAAAGAACGCGGCGGAAGAGATTATGTACGACGTATAAATGTGGAATTGGCTCCGATGGAAACGGAAGATTTTGCCCGTTTGCATGAGGAAAAGATAGGAACTTACGTATGTTTTCAAGAAACATATGATTCGGAATTATACAAACGCTATCATCCGGCAGGAACTCCGAAAGCGGATTACGAATACCGTCTGACGGTTATGGACAGAGCACAGGAGGGAGGAATAAATGATGTAGGTATCGGAGCATTGTTCGGTTTGGGAGATTACAGGTTTGAAGTTTTGGGAATGATGGAACATGCCAATCATTTGGAATCATGTTACGGTTGCGGACCTCATACGGTCAGCATACCAAGGTTGGAACCTGCAGTAGGGGCTCCTGATGCCGAACACGTACCTATGCCAGTCAGTGATGAGAATTTCAAAAAACTGACTGCAATCATACGTATTGCGTTGCCCTATACGGGAATGATTCTTTCAACGCGTGAAAACAGCGAGATGAGAAATACGCTTATTAATTACGGTATTTCACAAATTTCGGCGGGTTCGAGAACAAACCCCGGTGCTTATGCAGAAGATGAAAAAGGAACGGGAAGTCAGTTTGAATTAGGCGACCATCGTGAGATGGAAGACGTTATTAATTCCTTTATTGATGAAGGTTATGTGCCGTCTTTCTGCACGGGATGCTACAGAAAAGGTAGAGTAGGGGAGGATTTTATGGATTTGGCAAAACCGGGTTTGATAAAGCAATATTGTTTGCCTAATGCGTTATTTACTTTTAAGGAGTATTTGGAAGATTTTGCTCATGAAGATACCCGAAATAAAGGAATGAAGTTGATAAAACGTATGTTGGAAGAATATGATCAAAAACAATTGATACCGAAAATAGAGAAAAATCTGGCGGATATAGAAAGCGGGCAGAGAGATATATATTTTTAAGATCGTAATTTTATATTAACTTTTCAAATTGCAGTATATCGGCATAGTTTGTATATACTGCAATTTTTTTTATGTTGTATTTTTTACGGATTTTACTGAAAATATTTCTGAAATCACGGACACTAATTTTGTAATCATTAAAGATAATTTTGAAATCAGTGAAAAGAGTTTTGTTTCAGACGGTTCAAAATTAATTTCAGACCGTCCAAAACTGTATTTTAAACCGTCTGAAACTTGCTTTTGAACCGTCCTGACGAAAATATTTTCATTGATTTCAAAAATATTTTCACTGATTTCAGGAATTTTTACACATTTTTCAAAAATTATTTCAAAGGATTAACCGTGTTTTCTTGTTATGTATTGCCGATTGTCTTTTTTAACAAGTGAAAAATTATATATAATATTATTGTATTACAAATATTTTGTATCTTTGCACTCGTAAAATAGCGATAAATATGAAGAAATTTTTCCTGATAATAATGTCCTTTGCAGTATCGGTTGCAATTTGTTTTACCTCTTGTGTAAATGAAGAAGAATATACCAAAGACTCTTCGGTAAAGTTGCAGTTTTCCGCCGATACCGTCAGTTTTGATACCATATTTACGACAATCGGCAGCGTAACCAAACAGATACGTGTTTTTAATCCTGAAAATAAAGCCGTTAAGTTGGATTACATTACTCTGGGCGGCGGTAATCATTCATATTTCCGTTTAAACGTTGACGGAGATACATCTCTTACCGTACGTAACATAGAAATACCTGCCAAGGATTATATATTTATATTTATAAGGACGGAACTTGACATCAACAATCAGTCCAATCCGTTGTTGATTGAAGACTCAATAATCTTTGCTTTCAATACAAAAACGCAGTCGGTTCTCCTTTCGGCTTACGGACAAGACGCTTATTACCATAAACCTACCCATTCTTTGAAGTTAGGCGAAACAATCGTACCTTATTCTTTGGTGAATGAAGGCGGAAAAGAAGCAGGAGTGGAATTGAACGGTAATGATGTTTCGTGGAAAACGGATAAACCTCATGTAATCATAGGGACCTGTGTGGTGGATAGTGCTTTTACGCTTAATTTGTCCGATAACACCCAGATATATATGGGCAATAATTCCGATTTTTGGGTGTATAAGGACGGAACTTTAAATGCTTCAGGCACAACTTCTAATCCTGTCGTATTTCAATCTCTACGTACGCAGGAAAGGTATGCGGATATTCCGGGACAGTGGGGAAAAATATGGTTTTGGGCAGGAAGTAAGGATAATAAGTTGGACAATACGGTTGTAAAAAATGCAACTATAGGTATCGTTGCGGATACCTGCGTCAATGATAACCATACTTTGGAACTCAAAAATACAAGAATTGAGAATTGTTCTTCATACGGGCTTTACGCAAGGGGAGCTGATATTTACGGAGAGAATGTTTTGGTGCAGAATATCGGATCTTATGCCGTAGCTTTGACTATCGGCGGAAGTTATGAGTTTATCGGTTGCACGTTTGCTAATTATTGGTCTTACAGCTCCACAAGAAATGATGCGGTTTTGTTGCTTAACGATTGGTATGAGGCTGCCGACGGCACCGTTCAGTACAGAAGAATAAATAAATGCGATTTTCACAATACCGTTATTTACGGTTCATTGTTTGATAACGAAGTAGAGTTGGATTTGTCGGAAACATTGAACAGCAGTTATACGTTTGATCATTGTCTTATCAAATCTTCAATACTCAACAATAACGGACGAAACATTGTTTCCTGTATTTTCAACAAAGATCCGCAATTTGAAGATGTTTCTCTCGGAGATTTGCATCCTTCAGAGTCTTCTCCGTTGATTAAAAACGGTAATGGTATATACAATTCGGTAGTTCCTTACGATATTTACGGTATTTATCGTTCCGATCCGCCTTGTATAGGAGCCGTTGAGTATGTTCGTAAAGCGGAAAGAACACGTTAAATTGCATATTTTCGTTTTTTAACGGTATTTTTTCTGAAAAAAAACGTAACTTTGCACATCCGTATTGGAGCGTTATTGCGTTTCAATTCCGGGAACAATATTAATAATTCACTTAATTCTCATTAATTATGACGAAAAAATATGTTTACACTTTTGGAAACCGTGAAGCCGAAGGTGATGCGTCCATGAAGAATCTTCTTGGCGGAAAAGGAGCCAATCTTGCACAGATGTGTCTTTTGAAACTTCCTGTTCCTGCAGGCCTTACTATAACCACGGAATGTTGTACCGATTATTATGAAAACAACTGCTCACTTCCTGACGGTTTGATGGAAGATGTTTGGGCAGGAATGGATAAAATAGGTGAGATTATGGGTGCTAAATACGGTGATAAGGAAAATCCGTTGTTGGTTTCCTGCCGTTCTGGTGCAAGAATATCAATGCCTGGTATGATGGATACGGTATTGAATATCGGTTTGTCAAGCGAAACTATTCCGGGATTGATTGCAAAAACTAATAATGAGCGGTTCGTATA
>JAFUYA010000069.1 GCA_017477025.1 Bacteroidales bacterium
ATCTTTCCGCCGCTTTTTCCTGCCTCTAAAATTGCGTGGGCTGTAGAAATATCTTTAAAAGGAAAGATTTTACTTATTATCGGTGTGATATTATGTTTGTCAATAAACATAAAAATATCATCAATTGTCTGTTGAGTCGGATAATTAGAGAAAAACGAAGACAAAAATACCCTGTTGGGAATGTCTTTTATAGGATCAAAATTATTAAGAAAGAAAACATCGCCCAAAATACCCGTATTGCAGACTATTCCTCCCTTTTTTACGGCGTAAAGTGAATCTATCAATGTTTTAGGTCCGATTAATTCCATAATTTTTGTAGGTTTGTCTTCCTCTTTCAGTGATGTTGATAACGGGTTATCGTCAATTATACAGTCTGTTGCACCGATGGATTTAAGTAAATCAAATTTTTTATTATTCCTTGCCGCAGCCGTTACTCTGCAACCAAACTTTGATGCTATCTGAACGGCAGATTGCCCAACCGTAGAGGTACTTCCCCTTACTAATAAGTGGTCTTGCGGTTGCAAGTTAAGGCTTTCAAACAGCGAACCCCATGCCGTGAAATAGGTTTCGCCCACTGCGGCCAACGAAGTCCAAGATAACGTTGTGTTTTTGATATGAAAGCAATGTGATACGGGAACTAAACAAAATTCTGCATAACTTCCGTTAAAACTTCTGCCCATTCCGCCCATCAAAGCCATAACTTTTTCGCCTTTCACGAAATCTTTTTCCAACGATTCTTCTACTTCGCCCACGCATTCTATACCCGGGATTATCGGCTTTTGGATATAATCGTTTTCAATTTCAAATTGACGCAATATTACCTCACTGTGATTCAGTCCGAAGGCTTTTACACGTATCAAAATCCAACCTGGTTTTACTCTTGGCACGCTAACATCTGCCAAAACCATATCTTCGGCTTTGCAGGAATGATATAATTGCACTGCTTTCATACTCTTCATAAATTAAATTAGATATTACTGTTTAGACATTACTCTTTATCCAAATTTCTTATAGCATCGGTCGGACAATGTTCAAAGCAATTACCGCAATGCAAGCAATGTTCTTGATCAATGGAGTAAATATCACCCGCATGTATCACCCCCTGCGGGCAACATGCCTGACAAGTTCCGCAAGCAATACATTCGTCTGTTATATAAAAGCCTTTACTCTTGTGTCTTGCCGTTCCGATGTCAAAATATAAGCGGTGTATAGGATGAACTCCCAAATTGAAATACTCAATAGTGCAGTCCTTGATATGAAATATTATCCCAATCTCGCGTGTTTGCTTAGGATAAACATTAATCAAGTAAGGCTGCTCTTCAAATATAATATCTTTGATTTTTGACTGCTTTTCATCTGATGTTTTTTCTGCTTTGGCGGACAGACGTATCATTTCTTTGTTTTGAGTGTAGCAAATAATCTGCACTTTCCCGTTTTCCAATAACTGCGAACTGAAATTCTTTCCGCGTGCCGTATAAAAATACATCTCATTTTGCTCCCAATGAACAGCAGATATGTATCTGACCTGCGGCTTTTGCTCTTTATCAACCGTAGCAAAGGCAAGAATGTAACTTTCTTTCAATCTGTCAAAACAATACTGTGCATCAATCATAATTCTCTTACCTTTATTATTCCTCAATTACTCTTTGAACCAACATTGCGGGTCTTTGGCGTAGAAATTGTGCGTCATACCGTATGCAACAGACGGACAACCACGGCAAAACCGCAATAATTCGCAGTCTTTACACGCTTCGAATTTGTCATATTGCCTGTAAAAATCCATCTTTCCGCTGTTCCATATATTATACAGTGAATCCGTGAAAATGTTTCCTACGACGGATTCACATCTTCGGCACGCCATCACATCGCCGTTAGGGGTTATTGTAATATGGTTCGCTCCGCAGTTACAGCCGTCATATATCGTGTCTTTATCAAGTGAAGCGTCTATCTTGAAATAGCCTTTTTCGTAAAGGAACGGTGTAAATAGGTGGTCTTTTAGGTTGAAAGAAGTTTGGCAATCCTTATATTGTTCAAATTTTTGCCACAATATTTCCAATAAATTGCGGTATTCCGATGGCGAAATATGAACATCTTTTTCCAAAGAGGTAGGACAATATCTTGCAAAGGCAAATACCTCAACTTTTTTATCAACTACCAAATCCACGATGGCAGGTATTTCCTTTATATTCGTACCTGAAACCGTTGTCATCACCGCTACGGGCAATGAAGCCTGATGCATTACATCTATTTTCTCAAGTGTAGTTTGAAAAGAGCCTTTTTTACGGATGGAATCGTGAGTTTGCTCCAATCCGTCTATACTTAACTGGTATTTTCTGCAACCTAATTCACGCATTTTTTGACAATTTTCTTTTGTCAAGTGAAAAGGATTTCCCATAATGGTAAAAGGAATATCGTTCTTGCGAAAAAGGCTTAATAAATCCCAGAAATGCGGATGCAAAATGGGGTCGCCTCCCGTTAAATATACATAGGGAAGGCGTCCCATTTGACTGCACATATCCGATATTTCATTCCAAGTGTGCAAAATGTCATTCCACAACATTGATTTCAACGCAATGTTATTGTCCTCCGAGAAAATATAACAATGTTCGCACCTTTGGTCGCATTCATCTGTAATATGCCACTGAAAAGCAAAGTATTCCATATTCTGTTTTCTGATTTTTCCTTTGCAAAAATAGTAAGAAAATATGTATTACATGATAAGGTACGGCATATTTGTGAAGTTACAAATATGTTACTGTTGGTTGTAACAAAGGATTAGTAACTTATAAATCCAATAAGAATAAAAATAGTTTCTGTGAAAGAAAATATAAAATCTTATTCACATCTACATCTTTTTATCAAAATCTCCGCCGTCTTCTTCCTGCAAAGCACAGATGTCCTGATAGATTGCGTTATTTTCAATCAAGTTCTCATGTTTGTCAAATCCTACCAAACGCCCGCTATCCAACACAATAATCATATCACAATCCTTAACGGATGAGATTCTCTGGGCTATAATGACAGTAGTCATATCTTTAACTTCCGTTTTCAATGCCTGACGGATTTTTTTATCCGTATCATTATCACAGGCAGAAGTACTGTCATCAAGAATAAGTATTTTAGGCTTTTTAAGTAACGCTCTTGCTATGCAAAGTCTTTGTTTCTGCCCGCCCGATAGATTTACTCCGCCTTGTTCCAAAACAGTATCATAACCATCAGGCAAAAGGTCTATAAATTCAGAAGCTTGGGCAATACCGCAGACTCTCTTCAATTCATCAAGAGTGGCATCCTGATTACCCCAACGTAAATTTTCGGCAATTGTTCCGCTGAACAACACATTCTTTTGTAAAACAACGGCAACATTATCCCGTAAGGTCTTCAAATTATAGTTCCTTACGTCAATACCTCCCACGCTTACGGTTCCTTTGTCCGCATCATACAATCGGCTTATCAGATTCACAAGTGAGGATTTGCCGCTTGCAGTAGGTCCTATCACTCCTATTGTCTGTCCGCCGAAGATATGGAAATCCAAATCGCTTATTGCATATTCTCCGCTGCCTCTCGGATAAGCGAAATAAACATGAGAGAAATCTATCGCTCCGCTTTTCACATCCGTTAGCGGATTTTGCGGGTCGCAGATATCCGTTTGCATATTTATAACCTCTGCTACACGCTTTCCGCTCGCCGAACTCATCGTCAGCATCACGAATATCATACTTAACATCATAAGCGACATTAAAATACTCATAACATACGTAAATAAAGAGGTCAATTCACCTGTTGTCAGCGAACCTTCCACAATGAAATGTGCTCCCCACCATGACAAAGCAATGATACAACCGTACACAACCATATTCATAACGGGATTATTGTACGCCATAAGTTTCTCTGCACGCACGTAAAGATTGTAAAGACCCTTTGCCACTTTGTCAAACTTCTGTTTTTCGTGTTCTTCCCTTACAAAAGATTTTACAACCCTTATTCCGCTGATGTTTTCCTGCACAACGGAATTGACATTGTCGTATTGGGCGAAAACCTGTGTAAAAATCTTGGACACTTTTGATATTATAATATATAAAAGTGAAGACAGGACAACAAGAGCAACGATAAAAATCAAAGAAAGACGTACATCTATAACAATACACATAACAATGGACAGTATCAAACGCAACGGAGCCCTTACGGTTATACGCAATATACTTTGGAAAGCATTTTGCAGGTTGGTAACATCGGTTGTCATCCGGGTAACAAGTCCTGAGGAAGAAAACTTATCAATATTTGCAAAAGAGTACGTTTGAATATTCTTGTACATTGCACTTCGCAGATTGGCAGCAAAGCCCGATGATGCAACGGCCGCACATCTTCCTGCCGACACTCCGAAAAACAAACTCAAAAAAGCCATAACTAACATTACCGAACCATATAGATATACGTTCTGAATATTACCTTGACTTATACCTTTGTCTATTAACGAGGCTATAACGAAAGGAATCAAAACATCCGTAACAACTTCCGCCGCCGTTAATAAAGGTGTGAGTATCGTCTGCTTTTTATATTGCTTTATTTGTTTTGTTAATGTTCTTAACATAAAATGCTGTTGTTTGGAACTGCAAAGATATAATATTTAATGCGATGTATTATATTATAACGCAAAATTTTATCAGATTTATTGCAATGGTATTATAATTTTTCATACCCCTTCCCTACTCCGCAACAAGTAAAAGGAAATAATTGAAATGATTTGCTGATTGCAACAGGGAGAAAGTTTTTCAATAATCATTGTTCAGACACACAAAAGCATATATATTTTTTTGCCGAACCGTGCATTGTCTTTGCCAAAATACTTATCCGTTCTGCCACTTGCGTAAAAAGTTTTAAAAAGAGGGGATATTTTTGCCACTATTACCGCAAGTGGCAAAAATCACTTCCCATGTAGCAACAACAAGTTGTTTTTTGGCAGTGATTTTGTATATTCTGCCTGTCGAATTTTATAAAAAATCAGAATTATGAAGATTTATAACGGTATTAATATTGCCAATGTTTCTTAAAAAGTATTATTGTTCCGGACATAGAGTATATGTTTTTTTATACTACAAGGAAAGAAAAACATATAAAGTCATTTTTACAAAGATTTTTCTTTGTACTTTTGCAGGCGGTATGTGGAATAAAATAAACATTATAAAAGATAACGGAGAACAAGTGCAAGGACAGGCTCCTGTTATCGTTTCTGCAAGTAGGAGTACGGATATTCCCGCGTTTTACTGCGATTGGTTTTTTGACAGATTGCAAAAAGGCTACTCCGCTTGGACTAACCCTTTCAACGGCGTCAAGAGTTATATTTCTTATGCGAAGACACGCTTTATTGTCTTTTGGTCAAAGAACCCTGAACCGTTATTACAGTACATTGATATATTAAAGGAAAAGAATATCAAGTGTTATATTCAATATACCTTGAATGATTACGAGAACGAACATTTGGAAAAAGGCGTCCCTGCGTTGAATAAAAGGATTGAAACGTTCAAATCTTTGGTTGAAATGTTAGGTAAGGGCAGCGTTGTGTGGAGATTTGACCCTTTAATATTGACGGATACTATTGACGAGACATTGCTGCTAAAGAAAATAGAGAATATCGGCGATAAGTTGTTAGGTTATACAGATAAACTTGTGTTTAGTTTTGCGGATATTTCTTCTTATCGCAAAGTTAAAAGCAATTTGGAGCATAACAACGTCAATTATAAGGAATGGACGCCACAACAGATGAATGATTTTGCCGAAAAACTCTCCGAATTGAACAAACGCAAATGGCATTACACACTTGCAACTTGCGGAGAGGCAATTGATTTGGATAAATATGGCATTGCTCACAATCATTGCGTAGATGACGATTTGATGATTAAACTTGCGTATGATGATAAAGTGTTAATGAACTTTTTAGGTGTGGAAATAAAACAAAGGGAAACAAACTTGTTCGGAGAAAATGCCATACCGCAGAATGCAATCATCATAAACAAAGATTTGTATGCCGTAAAAACGAAAAACAATAAAGACAAAGGGCAACGACAACATTGTGGCTGTATGATAAGTAAGGACATAGGACAATATAATACCTGTCCGCATCTGTGCGAATACTGTTACGCTAACGCAAGTAAGCAAACGGCACTGAATAATTACGCAAAACACCAACAAAATCCGTATTCTGAAACAATTATAGGAGAATAAATTATGGAACAAGATACATGTCATTCATTAAAGATACAACATATACCAGATATGTCTTTTCAAAAGATAAAAAGTATTGCAAAGAATTTTTGCAGAAACTTACCTGAATATGTAAGAGATGAATTATATGAACAATTGGAAAGAGGTTGCGATTTGATAACAACCGAACCGCAATTGCAACAATATATTTATTCTTTCGGCAATATGCACGAGGCGAAACTTAACCTTGCCTTCGACAATGTGCCTAAAGAGATTTTTGATTACAAAGATATTGCCGTTATTGACTATGGCTGCGGACAGGCAATGGCAACTATGGTTTTGGCGGATTATTTTAAAGAAAATAATTATAATATAGAAAATATCAAAAGTATCAATTTGATTGAGCCTTCTTTCAGAGTATTGGAAAGAGCAGAGTTGTATGCATATTGTCTATATCCTCAGACAACAAAAATCAAAACTATAAATAAGTTTATGGACGATTTGACAAAGGAAGATTTGTATCAAGAGCATTCTTTGGTAATTCATCTGTTTTCAAATATATTAGATGTTGAATCATTCTCATTAGAACAACTTGCCGACACAATAAAGGAAAGCAAATATCAATCTGAATTATTTATTTGCGTAGGTCCATACTTCGGAGAGTTTTCTGAAAGACAAGAGAGATTTGATTACTTTTCGGAATTATTAGGCTACAAAACTATTTTCTCTCAATACTATTCAAAAGGCGAATGGCAAAATAACTGGACTTGTTCTGCAAAAATACTATCAAATATTCGACCAAATATTGAATTTGCACCAGTGAATTGTGCTAACAGAGTGAAGAGCGTAGTTTCTGGGACTCTAAAAGAGTTCCCCGAAACAAACAAAATGTCAATCCGCGCCCTTGTCGAGGGACCAGATGAAAACGGCGAGATGTCTGAGCGGATAGTCTTCGTGGGCTGGAAGCGCGACGCGCCAGTTCCAGAGATAGGCTGCAGGCTCCAGATGACCCATTGGAGAAACCACGACGAAGCCACTGAAGGCTTCGTGTACACTCCAATTATCTTAGATGAAGACTGGAAGATGCCAGAAAAGGAGGAGTAATCCTCCTTTTCTATTGTTTCTATTTAACATAAAACGCAATTAAAATTCAATTATACTATATTGTCATATATTCTCTTGGTTTATAAAACTATGCAAGTAATAGTAGTAAAAAAAAGTTTGAGAATCTACTGCCAGATTGGAAAAATAAATTAGTAGAAAAATAAGATTTATACTATGATTTTAGAAAAGGTTAATATTATAGATAATAAAGATAAGTTCATAATAAATTCATCTGATCATAAATATACTTGGGAATATTATTATAGACAATATAATAATGTTTTAGACTTTATTATCAAGATAGGAAATAAGAAAAACTATACATTAAATTCAATGGCTTATCCTATTCTATTTGTTTTTAGACATACTATAGAATTAATGTTAAAAAATAATCTTCAAGAAAATATTAATACTCATTCTATAAAAGATTTAGTTGAAGCAAATAGAATGCCAGAAAAATTCCTCAATAATATAGAAATTCTTGATTGTGATAGTCAAGGTAGTGGATTAAGATATTACACTTCCTACAATTATAAAAATGATACTTTAAAGGTTTTACCTATAATACAGTTTTTTATAGATTTTACAAGTAAAAATATGCCTTTTGCTCTTCCATTAAAAGAAAATGTTGATATGTCTGATAAATTTCTTGTGTGGGAATGGACTTTTCATATGCGAGAATGTTGGAATATTGGTATTTTAAGAACACAATACGATTCTATGGCAAATTTATTATGTGAAGGTATTATAAATTCAGAACTATTAGTTGATGACATATATCTTCCTTTATTATTTTTAATAAGACATAGCTTAGAACTCGGTCTAAAAGGCAATTTATATGAAGTCAAATTTAAGAATAAAGGTCATTCTCCAGTATCATTATATTCAGATTTTAACCATTTTATTGAGGATGCTCTTCTAAATATAAAAGAAAAAGATTTGTTTGAAGAAACATTTGTAAAAAATGAAAAATTATTAAATTTAACATCAAAAATAAAAAATATTGACAATAATTCTCAATATTTTAGATTTCCTGTTGATCAAAATGGTCATTATACTAATGCAATACAGAATGACATTATTTTATTAGACTTACTTGATTTGTATTATGAAACAGATTCTTTTTTATCTTTTGCAATACCTGTATTACAAGAATATGGATATATAAGTACTTCAAATGAAGAATATATTTAATAAATATCAACTTTTCACAGCAATTTTACTTTGTTTGCAGGTGAGAGGTTTAATAATAGCAATCTGCTTTTCAATAAGGTTTAAATAGATTTTAACAGTTATTGAATCTACCTAACTATCAACTCAACGCTGTTGCTGTATCTTGATTGAGAAATCATTTGTCGTCGCAATTTTACTTCTGCTGCGGTTGGTAGGGGTGTTATAAAGTTGATTCATTTTCTCGGCTATATCTTTCGGGGTATTAACTATCCGGACATACATTTTTCAGATTTGTTCCCTGCATCATCGTTTCATTTGCCAAACAATGCCCTTGCGAATGCTGTAGTGTTGTAAGCAGTTTCAGTTTTACTTCTGACTGATTGAATGCAAACAAAAGATTAATCCTTGTGTTGTTTATCAAGTTATTCATCTTCTCTTGTTCAAAATTTGCAATCAATTCTGTATTCGGACTTTCTTTACCTTTTGCACCAGTTCCTTTAACGGATTTCTTCCTACAAGAACAAATTTTATCTGCTTATCCTCTAACGGCAGCATAAACCTTTTCAATCAAAAAATAACTCGCCCCTTCACATTCTTTAATGAAATACTTGACAGAATTATATATTCCTTCTTCTTTACAAAATTAGAGAAGGATTATAAGAAAAACATTGTTATGTTTCTAAAAATAGACCTGATAATACCTATAACATCAAGGCTGTATTCTATTATACCAAGGATGCAAATGTATATTTTGCTGATACAATGCATATAATTTCTAATAAAAAAATCTTAGTTGCAAATAATATTCAAAAGTTATTACTACTTTTGCAAAATAATTGATTAAAATTCACTAATAGTATGAACTATATAAATAAAATAAGAGGTATGTTTCTTACAAAAGAGAACTCAATGATTAGTAAACAAACTATAACAAACTTCTTTGATAAATTTGAAAATGTTAATATTGGGGATATTGATGCGTTAAAAGAATTGTGTAATGACTGCTCTGAAGTATTAGATATATGTTATCATAATGAAACATGGAGTATATATAACTGTAAATCATTGATGAAAAAGTATTCAGATAATAATGACAGACTTAGTTTAATAAATATTGTTTCTGATATACAAAAGCTATTATCATGGACATTAAATACAATAGATAATTCAGTTTCATTAAACAATTTGCCGTCTTGTAGAGATATATTAAAAATTAGTGATAAAGATATTGCATTAAAATGTGCTAAAGATTTAGTACAAAATAATATAATATCAAAATTTACGTCTGCTATTACCTTAACTGATAAAGTGGGAGATGCTTCACAAATTAATGAGATCGCTTCATTTTATATTCCAATTTATAATGAATTAAACAGACTAATTGATAAAGAACATTGGACTTTATCTCCCATTGAACAAAACTTATTATTAAGAGTCAAAGCGGAACTGGGCTATTGTTATCTTGCAGCAATAAAAACTGGTATTGAGATTGCACAAGAATTAAAAGATTTAATTAAAACTGAAGACCAAGCCAGAAATTATATAGACAAATACTCACAATCTAACTGTAATTTTAATAATTACTCCCTGTAACCACAAATGTATTAGGAGAGAAAGAGTCTTTGGTTGCATTTGAAATATTGGTGTGTGTGTTGATGAAGGCTGAATCTTTGAAGTTCAACTCTTAATAGATTCTATTGCTAACTCTAATCTTCTATATCATAATAAACAGTATTGTCTTTGCAACAATAATATGTCAATATCTTTCTATGTAAACTCTATACGCAATTAAAAAGAGTTATGACATTTCTTTAGAATTATAAGTTCAAATGCTGTATATTCCGAAAAAAGATTAATTTTGCACTTGATATGAATCAAGATATTAACATAAATAAAAAGAGTACTTTTTTCAGGCTTATATCTTATATTTTTAAGACAAATAAGTTGGCGGCAGCCATTGTTGTTTTGTGTATTATAATAACAACTTTTACATCTCTGGCTTCAACTCTTTTTATGCGTACTTTGATTGACGGATATATAATTCCTCTTACTCAAAGCGACAATCCGCAATATTCAATGTTGTTCAAAACAATATCCAAACTTGGATTGGTATTGCTGGCAGGTGTATTGTGTGCTTTTATCAATACACGCATTATGATAAAAATATCACAGGGAACAATGTTACGTTTGAGGAAGGAATTGTTTTCCCACATGCAGACACTGCCTATACGCTATTTCGATTCCAAACGCAACGGTGAGATAATGTCCGTATATACCAATGATGTAGATACTCTTCGGCAGACGGCTCAATCACTTCCGCAGTTTTTCTCTACGGCAATCACTCTGGTATCTACACTTGTAAGTATGATTGTTTTGAGTGTTCCTCTGACGTTCATTGCCTTGATTATGGCGTTTGTCATGTTACGTGCAACAAAATATTTAAGCAAACGGTCAAGAAAGTATTTCACCGCACAACAAACCAATCTTGCAAAAGTAAACGGTTATATTGAAGAAATGATTTCGGGACAAAAAATCGTTAAAGTGTTTTGCTACGAAGATAAAGTTGTAAATGATTTTGAAAAAATCAACGAACAATTGCGTATTTCTTCCGCCCAGGCGAATAAAACGGCAAACATTGTTATGCCTGTCAATGGTAATTTAGGCAATCTGTCGTATGTGCTTATTGCGGTAATAGGAGCGTCTTTGGCTTTAGGCGGTTACATATCTTTGTCCATAGGAACATTAGTTTCATTTCTGTCTTTGAACAAAAGTTTTTCGCAACCGATAGGACATATTTCCTCCCAAATCAACAGCATTATTATGTCAATAGCAGGAGGTGACAGAGTATTTCAATTAATGGACGAAAAGCCTGAAGAAGATGACGGAAAGAAAGAGTTAATTATTGAAGACAACGCAACGGATATACAACTGAATCATGTTAATTTCTCCTACGTTGAGGGCAAACAGGTACTTTATGACATCAATTTGAATGCAGAGAAAAATAAAAAGATTGCTTTTGTTGGCGGAACGGGTGCAGGCAAAACTACCATAACCAATCTGTTAAACAGGTTCTATGATATTCAAAGCGGAGAAATACTGTATCACGGCGAAGACATAAAACAATTTACAAAACAATCCTTAAGACATAATTTAGGAATGGTTTTGCAGGATATAAACCTTTTCACGGGGACGGTAATGGACAATATACGTTACGGAAAACTTGACGCAAGTGATCAAGATTGCATCGAAGCAGCAAAACTTATAGGAGCAGATGATTTTATAAGGAGATTATCTGACGGATACAACACCAGACTTACGGCAAACGGCGGCAATTTGTCACAAGGAGAAAGACAGTTGTTGTCAATTACGAGAACGGCGGTGGCAAATCCTCCTGTATTGGTTTTGGACGAGGCAACATCTTCCATAGATACAAGAACGGAAAGACAGGTTCAAAAAGCATTGGATTCTTTGATGAAAGGCAGAACTACATTTATCATAGCACACCGTTTATCAACGGTAAGAAATGCCGATTGTATCGTAGTATTGGAACAAGGACATATCATAGAAATGGGAAATCACGGAGAACTTTTGGCAAAACACGGAAAATATTACAGTCTATACAAAGGCGGTAATGTATAATATATTTTGCCAATGTCTTTTTAAGTAGCAAACATAAAGAGCGGCTCAATCGAGCCACTCTTTATGTTTGCAATCACTTACTTTGCTCCGCATGCACTGCCGCAAGCAGTAGGTTTAGGGTCTTTTGTTCCGCACGCACTGCCGCATGCACCCGCAGGAGTTTCATTACCTTGGTTGTTGCAAAGATATTCCTGTGCAACGCTCTTCAAAACTGAAGAATTCATGTTTGCTCTTTTCATCTCTGTAAATTTTTTTAAATTATTAATACTAAATCTTTCGATTTTACGTTTGCAAAAGTATAACAAAATATTTTAATACACAATAAGTTACAAATAAGATTGCAGGTTATAAATATATTACTATAACTAAAAATAAGGAAATTACAATGCTGAAAAAAGAAAATAAAAATGCGTTTATTGAAATCTGTCCTGTCAGAAATGTTATCGCAAGGTTCGGTAACAAATGGGCAATTCTGGTTCTCTTGATCATAAATGAAAACAAAAATATAAGATTTTCGGAGTTGGAAAAGGCTATTCCCGATATTTCTAAGAATATTCTGTCCTCTACTTTGAAGACTTTGTATGCCGATGACTTAATTAACCGAAAGATTTTCAATGTTATGCCGCTTAAAGTGGAATATTCGCTGACTGAAAGGGGAGAAAGCCTTATGCCTGTAATATTCCAACTCAACGATTGGGCAATGAAAAATATGCCCGAGATAATTCAGCACCGCAAAACTATACAAGGATAAAATAAAATATTACTTAACAACAATAAGATGCGATAAGAAAAAAATTAAAGTCCCACTTCGTTGAAATAAAGAGGGACTTTAATTTTAATATATGTGATTCCGTTAAAATATATTGTGTTTTTTTAATCTTTAAAGTACTTTTTTGTCTTGTTGGCTATTGATACCAAGCAAAGCATTACGGGAACTTCAGTCAGTACTCCTACAACCGTTACCGTAGATGCCCCGCTCTCCATGCCGAACAGCGATATTGCCACTGCAACTGCCAACTCAAAGAAATTACTTGCTCCTATCAAACCGGCAGGTGCTGCAATCCTATGCGGCAAATGCAATATCTTCGCCCACAAGTAAGCAAAACCGAAAATAAAGAATGTTTGCAATGTCAGGGGTATTGCAATCAAAAGAATATGAAGCGGATTCGCAAGTATTTTACTGCCTTGAAACGAAATATTATCACAAGAGTAAGCAATAATCCTGCAGTTGTGATTTTGGAAAACTTATTTACGAAAACCGTATTGAAATACTTCTGCCCTCTCTTGCGGATTACAACTATTCTTGAAGCAATTGCCGTCAATAAAGGTATGACAACAAACAACACAACA
>JAFUYA010000070.1 GCA_017477025.1 Bacteroidales bacterium
CATCAAAGCCGTTATATTAAGAAAGATAAGTATTATAGGATATATTCCGGACTTTGTACATTACAAGGTAATTTTGTGGTGTATTCTGACGATTTCGGTCTTACTTGGAATGTTCTCGGCAGCAATATTCAGTCCTGCATACCTAACGGTGATGAATGCAAATGCGAAGAATTGCCGAACGGTGATTTGCTTTTATCTTCCAGAACCGATTACGGGAGAATATTTAATATTTTTCACTACAAGGATAGACAAAAGGGCGAAGGCTATTGGGATAAACCGCAAATGCCTTCCGTCGAAAATCATGGAATATATAATACGGGAACATCTTGTAACGGAGAGATTCTTTTGGTTCAGGTTAAAAGGAAAAGTGATAAGGAAAATACCTGTTTAATTTTACAAACAATGCCTGCAAGAAACGGAAGAAATGACGTTACTTTATATTATAAGGAATTGAAATGTGAAACAAAACAAGTATTGTCGTCTCGGATAGCGAAAGATTGGCAGGGCAGTTTTCAAATAAGCACTACATCATCGGCTTATTCCTCAATGATACAATTAGCCGACGGACAAATTGCCGTCTTTTTAGAAGAGTCAGGAAGAAACGGCGGCTACAACATGCGGTATGTAACTTACTCCGTGGAGCAAATCACAAACGGACGTTATTATTAAACGTTGCCATTCTGTAAGGAATGCAATATATTAAACCTAACGAACGAATATTTGATTATTCTATATTGATTATTTTGCTGTCAATTATCGTATAAGCATTCTTTCTTATGGAAATTTCGTATTCACCTTTGGAAAGATAAAACTCTGCAGCCCCGATATTCCATTCCCTGAAAGAATCATTGTCAATATTTATTGAGAATGTTTCACTGTCTCCTTTTTTGATGAATTTCTTATCAAAACCTCTCAAATTTATTTCGTTTGTAGCGTAATCGGAATAAAGTTTTTTAACATATACTTGTACAACCTCACTACCGTCGTAAGATCCGGTGTTGGTAACCTTACAAGTTACGTCTATATTTACTTTGTCAGTTCGGTCGTTATTTATTTTTACATCAAAATCGCTGTAAGAAAACTCCGTGTAACTTAACCCGTAACCGAAAGGATATAGTGCCTTTGCACTACCTTCAAGATAATCCGAACGATTTGCAACTCTTTTTGTGTTGTAGTAACAAGGCAATGCT
Organism: Bacteroidales bacterium; assembly: GCA_017477025.1. Classification (GTDB taxonomy): domain Bacteria; phylum Bacteroidota; class Bacteroidia; order Bacteroidales; family P3; genus Scybalousia_A. Next base: position 1,191 of record JAFUYA010000070.1, read on the forward strand.
CCGATGCTTGAAGGTATTGAAACAGGCAGTCTGCCTGACGGATTATTTTCTCCGAACAAAGTTGAAACTATAGCATTTCCGCCCTCTGCTCCGGGGTAAAAACATTCTAAAATCGCATCGCACTCATTTTTTATCTCTGTTAATACTAACGGTCTGCCGTTTATAAGCACTAATATTATAGGTTTGCCCAACTTATTTAACTCTTTGAGTAAATCTTTTTGCACTCCTGCCAATTCCAACGAGGAACGGTCAAAACCTTCTCCGCTTGTAATGTCTGAAACAGTATTGTTATTGACTTTTGCAGCCCCCGTATTCTCATATTCTATAGTTTCATAACGAGAAGAAGAACCTCCGAGACACAAAACTATGACATCACTTTTTTCAGCGATGGTTACAGCCTCTTCAAATCCGTTGCTATTCGTGTCTTTTATCGAACAACCTTTTGCATACGTGTAATGGATACTTTCGTTTTTCTTTGCATATTCTTCAAGAGCAGTTTTGACTGTTACAACAGTATTTCTACTTTGCGGTCCCGTGTAATCGCCTAATTGATTATAAATATTATCTGCATTAGGTCCGATAAGAGCAATATTAAGTTCCGTATTATTCTTTAAAGGTAAGATGTTATTGTTGTTTTCAAGCATGATGATACCCTCTTTTGCTACACTTAATCCGTTATTTGAATCATCACTAACTTGATATTCCTTTATAAACGGCTCATCAAACAATCCGCATGCAAATTTTTGGTATAAAACTCGTCTTACCGCTTCATTTATTCTGTTGATATCAACATCTGTCAGATTATTATAGAAATCAGTAGCGCTTAAATCCAAATCCAATCCTGCGTTTATTGACTTTTCCGCAGCTTGTTTCAAATCTTTTGCCACCCCGTGCGAACGCAATCCGCTTATTGAATGAAGATCCGATATTACTATGCCGTCAAATCCCCATTGTTTTCTTAGAACATCTTTTAAAAGATAAGGATTCATTGAACAAGGTACGCCGTCAATTTCGTTATATGCCGTCATAACAAGTTTTGCTCCCGTTTCTACTGCTTTTTTGAATGGGGGCAGTATTTCGGAATGTAATTCTCTTAATCCGATATGAGCACTTCCCGCATTGTGTCCGCCCTCCGATATACCGTAAGCGGCAAAATGTTTCAGTGTCGGCAGAACGGATTTAGTATAATTGCCGTGCAGGTTGGTTAAACCCTCAACAAACATTTCTCCCATCACACTTGTAAGATAAGAATCTTCGCCGTAAGTTTCTTCAACTCTGCTCCAACGGGGATCTCTTGATATGTCAATTAACGGACCGAAGCAAATATTTATTCCTTCACTGATTGCAAGATTGCGAATATCGGCTGCCATATCTCTTATTGCAAATTTGTTCCATGTAGATGCCTGTCCGATCCCCGTCGGATAAACCTCACTGCCTACCTGCATAATTCCGTGCATACATTCTTCGGCAATGAACATCGGAATACCCAATCGGGTTGAGTCAATCATGTATCTTTGCAATTGATTTATGCCTTTGTGTGCCAATTGCGGCGTAATACCATTTTGAAGAGTCTTCCCGCTCCAAGGATCAGCACGATAAAAACCCCATAATGACCCTATTTTTTTTTCTTGTATGGTTTTACGGGCATAATCCGTTATACTAATGAGGTTGTTTTGCCTGTCATAATATTGCCATCCCAAATCCATGAGAAGTTGTCCTTGTTTTTCTTCAAAAGTCATTTGTTGAAGTAAATCTTCAACCCTTTCGTTTATGGGACGCAAAGGATCCTCAAATACATCTTTCTTTCCGTTCTTGTTATAATCAATATAGTCTTTCTCTTTTTTTGTTCTTTGTCCGTAAGAAGATAAAACAGCCAGCAGGCATATTGTGAAAATAATCTTTTTCATATTCTTGTAGTTTTGAAGTGCAAATATACAAAAAAGAATTAACTTCATTATGTCGTTATATCATTTTCTACCCGTGCTTTAATTGTCGTTATTTGTTGTTGCCGTCTGATATTCTTGAAAAATTTTTATGAAAGAGAGTGAAAAGTACTCAATCTGATACATCAATCAAATGAATATTTACGACGTATATTGATTTTTCAATTATTTTGTGCAACAGACCAAGAATGTCTATTACGTTCGGAAAGAAATATCTTCAATATGAGATTCTTTGTTAATGAATAAAAGTCTTGTAATTATAGTAACTATTATGAAATCATCGTTTTTTGTTTTTTATTTTGTGTAGTGATAAAATTAATTGTAACTTTGCACCCTGTTTTGTCAAGGTATATGAGTTATATACAATGATAGCGACAGAGTAATTAATAAAAAATAGATAAAATTTATGCAAGAAAAATCAAAGATAGGTGCATGGTTTGCACAGTTAAACGATTCTAAAGAAAGATTCGGTTCAAAAGAGTGGTTTGTTGCTTACGGCAAAATAATTATCGGGTGTATAATTTTTGCTTTGGCGGATTTGTTTTTTGTAGTGCCTTATGGTTTGGCACCCGGTGGAGTATATGGGTTGATGAGTGTATTTCATAATCTATGGGGAGCACCTATGGCATTGGTGATTTATATGGATGTCGCTTTGTTGATTATAGGCAGTATATTTTTAGGTCCGCGTTTCGGAATAAAAACAATACTTTCCATCTTCCTTATATGGTTTGTGACATGGATTACTGAATATTATTTCATACGTCATACAGGATATCGTCCGTTAATATTTACCGGGGATATTATTTCTGCGTCTGATTATTCAAATCTACCTGAACAGTTGAAACAACTATATCTACCGATAGCACAATACAAAGATTTGACACCGGTAACAGAATATTTCCGTCCGTGGAATATAATTAACACATTAGTCGGTGGATTGGCTTACGGAATAGGTATTGCTATTATTTTCTCCGCAGGAGCAACTTCCGGCGGAAGTGATATTATAGCAATGATAGTAAATAAATATTCAGGATTGTCATTAGGAATTTTAGTAATCATTATAGATTCAACCATTGCATTAAGTTCTTTGGCTTTGGGTAAAGGTATAGATTTGCCGGTGTATTCAATAATTTTAGTTTATATAGAGGGAAAAGTTATTGATATAATAGTTCCTCCCGCTAAACCAAAAGAAAAGAATAAAGAAGCATAACGATTACAGTAGAAATTGAGTATATAAAAAGAACGGTTCTTACAGAATTTATACAATACGGTAAGAACCGTTCTTTATTTGTCTGCGAAAAAAGTCTTATTCCATCAAATAGCGGGAGAATTTATCAGTCTCGCTTAACGGAATCGGGTTTTTATCCAGCCATGATAAAAATTTATTCCATTGTTGTTTATTTTCTCTTGCCCAAGTAGCCGATTCACTTTTATTACCATAAGCAAAGAGCCAATAGTTATATGCCTGCCAATTTCCGCTTGCAATGATATTATCCCAATATGCAAATAGCGGATTCATAAAATCCGATGCTTTCGATTTTATCAAAGAGAGAAATCTTTGGCGTATGGTTATCAAAGAAGAAATGTCAATGAAATAGATATTGTTTGCAGCATTGGACATTAGAGTATTGAACGTGTCAGGAAACTTATTATGTCTTTCAAAACTATCGCTATATACGATTATGTCATTGTTAAAATCAGCAGTCGCTTTACCTTTAAACAAAGTAAAAGCATTGAAATATGCTTCAAATAATTTCTTTGAAACTTCCGCTTTTAAGGAGTCATTTTGTGATAAAATCATAAACAGTTCCCCGTACATCACACCCCAAACCGTTTCGGTCGAAAGAAAATAAATCGTTGAAGCACCGTAATAATTTTCTTCATACAGAGGACCTTGCTCAATTCCTTTTTCAAACCAATAAAGGGCTTGAGTATAGGCTCCTTCTGAAAATTTATGACAGCCTTTTTCGTAGTAAATCTCTTCATTACTTAATGTATTATCGTTGTTTGCTGTTTGACATACAACATTGTTATACAATGTAAAAAGTAGAAATATAAATCCGAAGCAGTTGATACAAATTCTCGGTGAAAGTCTTTTGAAAACTATTTTTTTCATTATCTGATAGGTTTTTGTAGTGCAAAGGTAGTAAAATATGTTGAATACTAAACCTCGGATTTTGGATTTTTTAGTACTTTTGCATTATAAAAAAACGTTAAAAGGTATGATGACATGTGATGATGCCGTACTGGAGCGGTTGGTTCTGCACAGGGTAGGCAACAAAGCCAATAATGAGAGCCTGCATTTGAGCAAAGCTCCGTATGTGCTGAATAGTGATATAAGCGGAGTATTGCTTAAATACTTTACAACTCCTTTTAAAGGATCGCAATACTATGTTTTCTCCGATGAACGGGGATTTAACAACAACAAAGTATATACGGCAGTTAAGAAAATTTTTGAAAATCCGTCGGAAGATCTTTATTCTGCATCGTGTGATATAGCAAAGCATTTGTTTGATGTCAGCCTGCATCCGAATATTAAGGCTGGAGAATTGTATGTTACCTATTTACAAAATTGTTATTTGGACGGAGATATTGTAGATGCGGTAGGAATATTCAAAAGTGAGACACGTCAAACCTATATTAAGATTTATCCCGATCAAGATGACTTTTCCATTCAGTCGGATGAGGGAATAGATATTAATAAGTTAGATAAGGGGTGTATTGTATTCAATAAAGAAGAACAAGACGGTTATGTTGTGTCTATTGTTGATACAATCAGCCGTGGCAATGAGGCTGTTTATTGGGTGGATGAGTTTCTTAACCTTATGCAACGACAGGATTCTTACTTCAAAACCGATAATATGCTTAATGTTTGTAGAAATTTTGTTACCGAATACTTGCCTCAGGAATATGAGATGACACGAATGGATCAGGCAGATTTACTTAACCGTAATCAAGAGTTTTTTAAAGAAAACAAAAATTTTGATACGGATTCTTATAGTGATAAGGTTTTCGGGGACGATGAGTTCAAACAACAGTTTATCAAGTTTAAGCAACAGTACGAAGATGAAAACGGAATGCAACTCACTGATAATTTTGTGATGAGTGATGAGGCTCTGAAACGAGCATCGCGTTATCTTCGCAGTGTGATAAAATTGGATAAGAATTTTACTATATACATTCACGGGAAGAGGGAAATGGTGGAAACAGGAGAGGATGAAGAAAAGGGATTGAGATATTACAAATTCTATTTCAATAAAGAAAGTTAGTCGGGAATAACGTATTTTTTTTAAATATATGGAATATAAAAAATAGAATTTGCTGAAATTTTCATAATTTTGCAATTCATTTAAATAAAGCAATAATAATTTAATAATTTTTTTAAAAATGAGTCAGATAATTGGCATTCATGCAAGACAGATTTTGGATTCAAGAGGAAATCCTACAGTAGAAGTAGAAGTTTATACAGAAGCCGGTGCATTCGGTAGAGCAGCCGTTCCGTCAGGTGCTTCAACAGGTGTTCATGAAGCAGTAGAATTAAGAGACGGTGATAAATCTATGTTCTTGGGTAAAAGCGTTATGAAAGCAGTCAATAACGTAAATAAGACCATTGCTGAAGAACTTAGAGGAATGAACGTACAGGATCAGATTCTTCTTGATAAGAGAATGATAGAATTGGATGGTACGGAAAATAAAGGCAGACTTGGTGCTAACGCAATATTAGGTGTTTCTTTGGCTTGTGCAAAAGCAGCAGCACAGGAAACAGGTCAGGAACTTTATCGTTATATAGGAGGAGCTAATGCTTATACATTGCCTGTTCCTATGATGAATATTTTGAACGGCGGGGCTCATGCCGACAATAAAATCGACTTTCAGGAATTTATGATCATGCCTGTCGGAGCTCCTACCTTTGCAGAAGGATTGAGAATGGGTGCTGAGGTATTTCATAATTTGAAAAGCGTTCTTAAAGAAAAAGGTCACTCAACTAACGTTGGTGATGAAGGTGGTTTTGCTCCAAACTTGGGATCGAATGAAGAGGCAATAGAAGTTGTTTTGCAGGCAATAGAAAAAGCAGGTTACAAACCATGGGATGATGTTCGCATAGCATTAGATCCTGCTTCGAGTGAATTCTATTTACCAGAAGAAAAAGTTTATCATTTCAAATGGAGTACGGGCGAAAAATTGACTTCTGCACAAATGGCAGACTATTGGAAAACTTGGTGTGCAAAATACCCTATCATATCAATAGAAGACGGAATGGCAGAAGACGATTGGGACGGCTGGAAAGTCTTGACCGATGCTTTGAGTGATAAAGTTCAGTTGGTAGGTGATGATTTGTTCGTTACAAATGTTAAGCGTTTGCAGATGGGTATTGACAAGCAGGTTGCAAACTCAATACTTATTAAGTTCAATCAAATAGGTACATTGACCGAAACTATCAACGCAGTTCGTTTGGCAAACAACAATGGTTATACTGCAGTTATGAGCCACAGAAGCGGTGAAACAGAAGACACTACCATTGCAGATTTGGCTGTTGCATTGAATACGGGCGAAATAAAGACAGGTTCTGCATCACGTACTGACCGTATTTGCAAATACAATCAATTACTTCGTATTGAAGAAGAGTTAGGTGAGCAGGCTGTTTATTTAGGAAACAAATTCTTTAAAGGATTAAAAAGGTAAGTTTTCAATAAAATTCGAGTTAATCAAAAGAGGTAAAATTAGGTTTTACCTCTTTTTTATTGTCTTTTCTGACTTTTGTAACATATTGTATATAAAGGAAATAAAAAACAGCGTGATTTTCGTTGAAATCATTAAGAAAACGTCAGAAATCACACACTTTTTTGACAAAATCACTGACATTTTTTTCAAGACAATAATAAAACTTTTTCTTATTTGAAAATTCCTTATTATTTTCTGATAATAACCTTGTTTTTTATTTTATGTTATTTCGGCAACGTGTTTGATATTCTATTGATTCGAGAGTAAAAAGGTAGAGGTGCAGAGTAGGGATGAAAATAAAATATGTAAAAAGTTGTTTGGTATTATATATTAGAAAAAAACTTTGTAACTTTGCAAAACTGAATTGGAAAAATATACTGCCGATTGGCGTATGTATTTTTAGGAAAACGGACAAACCGCTATGAATAACGAACAAGAAATAATTGACGGCGTAACCAGTGAAAAGTATAAATATGGTTTTGTAACCGATATAGCAACTGACAGCATCGGAAAAGGAATCAATGAAGATATTGTAAGAAAAATCTCCGCTTTGAAGCAAGAACCTGACTGGCTTTTGGAATACAGGCTCAAAGCATTCAGAGTCTGGCAGACAATGAAGATGCCGCAGTGGGCTCATTTGAATATTCCGCCCATTGACTTTCAAGATATAATATATTACGCAGCACCCCAACAGAAGAAAAAGAAAAGTTTGGGTGAAGTTGATCCTGAAATATTGGAAACATTCAACAAATTGGGGATTCCTTTGAGCGAACAGAAGATTCTTGCAGGTGTTGAGGAGGTAACCGGCGGATATAATTCAGCAAATTCGCCTGTTGCAGTGGATGCCGTTATGGATTCCGTGAGTGTTAAAACTACTTTTCAGGACACTTTGCAAAAATACGGCATTATTTTCTGCTCGATGAGTGAGGCTGTCAGGACTTATCCGGATTTAGTCAAAAAATATTTGGGCAGTGTGGTACCGTACAATGACAACTTTTTTGCTGCATTGAATTGTGCGGTATTTTCTGACGGCAGTTTTTGTTATATTCCTAAAGGAGTGCATTGTCCGATAGATCTTTCTACATATTTCCGTATCAACGCCAAAGGTACGGGGCAGTTTGAGAGAACTCTTATCGTTGCTGACGAAGGAGCATCGGTTTCTTACATGGAAGGCTGTACCGCTCCGCAAAGAGACGAGAATCAACTGCATGCAGCCATCGTTGAAATCGTTGTTATGAAAGACGCTTACGTAAAGTATTCGACTGTACAGAACTGGTACCCTGGTGATAAGGACGGAAAAGGCGGTATATTCAATTTTGTGACCAAGAGAGGTATATGTAAAGGAAACAACGCCAAACTTTCCTGGACTCAAGTGGAAACGGGATCGGCTTTGACGTGGAAATATCCTTCATGTGTATTGGCAGGCGACAATAGTATCGGAGAGTTTTATTCGGTTGCCGTAACTAATAATCATCAGATGGCGGATACCGGTACTAAGATGATACACTTGGGAAAGAATACTAAAAGTACGATAATGAGTAAAGGAATTTCGGCAGGAAAGAGCGAAAACTCATATCGCGGTTTGGTTAAAATGGCGAAAACTGCCGAAAATGCAAAGAATTTCTCCCAATGTGATTCCTTATTGCTTACGGATAAGTGCGGAGCCCATACATTTCCTTACATCAGTGTGGATAATTCAACGGCTGTTGTGGAACATGAGGCGACAACTTCCAAAATTTCGGAAGATCAACTTATGTATTGCCGTCAGCGTGGTATAAGTGAGGAAAGTGCCATAGGACTTATTGTCAACGGATATGCAAAAGACGTACTCAATCGCTTGCCGATGGAGTTCGCAGTCGAAGCACAGAAACTTCTTTCCATATCTTTGGAGAATAGTGTGGGATAAGAATAAGACGATAGGAGAGAAAACGGAAATATCAGCGATACTTATTGAACAGAAGTATCGCTTTTGTTTTTTTGCAGGTGATATTGTACGGTTGAGATTAGTTTGTGTTTGAAATTCATATTGAATTGTGCGGCTTTTCTGTGATTATACTTTCTTACCTCGTACATTCCGTTTCTTAAAGCACCTGGATAGGTTATCGACAACATACCTGCACCGACCGAATAAGCAGTTAAGTAGCAATTATCAATGAATTGCCATATACCGAAACCTATTGTTGTGGCATTAAGAGTAAATGCGACTAATCCCTTTACGGGTTCTCCTGCATAGATTTGAGCAAGTCCGGGGATAAAAGCCAAGAATTTTGCCGTTTTTTCATTTTTAAATTTCGGTAAATCAGAATACAGACTGTCAATTACCGAAGAAATATCAATATTTGCATTATTTTTCAACATGGTCGCCAATTGTTCAGCGGTAATTTCAGAGTTAGTATAGTCATTCAGTTCGTTAAGAGTCAGAATTTTTATAAGGAGCATATCTTCTTTCAACGAATCGAAATATAATTCGCATTTCGTTATTGTGTTTTCAGCCTTTAAAAAGTCATTATTCAGATAATGACACAATGAAATCTGGTAATAATCTTTATAATCCACGGGCATCCTTTCCAATGTCGTTGCAGCCTCCTTATATTTGCCTGATAGTTTGTAACACACAGCCTTTCTTTGCAGTGCTTTGTGAGAAACATCTCTTGAATCCGAGTTGTAAAAAACTCTTTCGTATTCTGCGGCGGCCAAAGCGTAATCTTTTCTGCTGAAATACTCATCGGCAACGTTTAAGTCTGCATTTGCGGTTTGCGACGATAAATTTTCAGTGCCTGAAAAAATTGCGAATAGGAATATGTATATTATATAATATCTTGACATTATTTCTTTGATTAAAATTATCGTAATTGATATTCACGCTTACGGCAGAGCCGAGAATATTTCCAATGTAGAACACGGAAGATACAGTACCGAAAAGAACGGTTTTCCAATTACTCAGTCCGTTGTGATACAAATTTTCGGCAGTTATCCCGATTAAAGAACCGCAAATAAGAAAGGATGAGATTCCTTCCCCTGTGTTTCCTGCATATACTTTTCCCAATCCGGGAATTACGGCTGACAATCCTCCTGCTATCCATGCCGATTTTTTCTTGTAGGAATTTATTTCATGATTAATATTTTTCAATAGTCTGACTTCTTCACTTATATTGAAATTGTTGGAATCTGTCAGATTGATGTAATAATTGAATTTATCATTGTCATGTTGCAAAAGAGAAATGCCTGCCAGTTCAAAATTTTTGAGATCATTTATCAAATTTTCTTCACTGATGATTTGATGTAAATCATTTTCCGCTTTATCCAACCGATATAAATGTGCGGCAGAAATACTTGAAAAAAACTTGCTCTCATTAAATAAGTCAGAATGGTTACTTACGGAGTCGAACATATTAATTGATTTCTCCAGAAAGTGATAAGTATAATAAGTATAACCTTTCAAAAAACGAATACTGTCGGATGTATTATTCATATTTGAAACAATGGTTAAGGCATCTTCTTTCATTCCGTTACCGATCAGGTACATTGTAAAGTCCCAATCCTTTTTTGCATTATTGCTCTCGTTATCTACCGAATTGCTCTCATGTATCGTATCCGATGTTTGTACAAGCGACACTTTGGTTTCTTTATCGGGAGCATTGAAGAGTTTGTATCTCAGCGGAGATTCCGAGATGTTGCCGTTACCTTCAAGAAGCAGGAATATATTATTTTTATCGGCTAATGCTATTCTGTTACATCTCATAAGTCTGTCTGCCGTATAGAAAGAGCCTTTCAATAAACCGTATTCCGTTATCAATTGTTTGCTGAATGCAGAGCATGAAGGTATATATGCACATTGACGAGATAATGCCGGTGATACATATTTTTGATATATAAACATGGAAGATGCTAATAAATGATAAAAAGGATTGACAGTATTGACACTATTGCCGAATCCGTATTTGATATTGCGATCTTTAAATAAGGAATCTGCAGGTTCTTGTTGTTGCAAAAGCAGTAAATCATCGTTATTGAAGATGTCCAAATGAACGCAATGCAGAGAATCAGTTGTAAATCTCTGACCTTTGGAAATAAATGGCAGACAGGTTATAAGAATAAAGGCAATGTATCGGAATTTCATAGTTTGATATTAGTACGGATTGACTCTTTTTGTCCCTTTGGGAATGGTGTATTTGAATAAAGCATCATCAGAGAAATTGTCTGTTTTGATATTTTTAAATTCCTCCTTCATAATGACGGAATCTCCTTTTGTGTCGTATGAAATTTGTGTTATAACGGTAGGAAATGAGAAATTGGGAAGAGTAATATAATCGGAAAAGTAAGTCTTTTTCGATATTTTCTCTTTGTCTGAATAAAAGGCACAATATATCGGGCGATCTTTTCCGTACACAAGTTTTACTTTTTGTATGTCTTTGATACGAGAATTATCAGATACAAATATTTTTACAATATTATCATTCTCTTTTTTTGTGCTTTGCAGGGAAAATCCCATGTCGGTAAGGTGCAAATCAGAAGATGAGGGTGTAAATAGAGAAAAAATTTCTGATTGAGAAGATAATGTCATATCATTCATATACATCACCTCATTTGTTGCAGGATGATATACGGAAGTTTCTCCCAATGTGTTTGTTATCATATAATATTCCTGCGGATATGTGTAGTGTACAACTAAATTTCCGTTAGAAGTAAAGAAGATTTGTTTTTCTACTCTTAATATCTTATTGTTGTACAATTGTCTTACGGATACATCTGCGGATATGTGTGTTTGAGCGAATGAATCTGAACCGAAAAAAAACGACAATAATAAGAAGACGAAAGAGTTTATACAATAGACGTTAATCTTCAGTGAAAAACAGCTATCTTTTTTCTTGAAAGGCATTTCTATAATCACGTAAAAAGAACAAAACCGCATGAACAAAACAAGGAAATACTTAACTGACTTGTATGCATGCGGAAATAAAGTTTAATACCGCCGTACCGACTACATCCACATTATGAATTTAGGATTATTTATGTAAGAGTTGATGTCTTTTTGTATGGCTCCGACTAAAAGAACAATCCAATCCACAAACGGAACTATACCGAAAATTCCGCAACATGAGAATGTGTAGCACGCCCACATGTTTTTGGTAGAACCGAGATACATTCTGTGGATTCCGAATTCACCCAAAAAGAAAGCAATGGCAAAAGCTCCCCACGGATTTATATCAGCACCGAAAGATTTTCCAGTATTCTTTTGCATGTTAGCTGATAATTCAAGGGATTTTGTTGAAAACAAGTCTATATCCTGCAAACTTATTTCGGTTGCATTAGCAAAAGCTTTCTCTATGTTATCATTATCTAAGATGTATTCACTGTTTTCCTTTTCAAGAAGTGATTCGTTTTCGTTGATCTGTCTGTTCCCGGCCATAGACACGGAAATTGCAGCAACGGTGTAAGTCAATAATAGAATAAATTTTTTCATATTTTATTTTCCATAAGTTTATTTCTGACATAAATAAGAACACTTGGACGAGATTCATTATAATTGAGCGTCCGATAATTCAAAGGTGTTTCCTTTAGACATATCTCCTGTCTGCAAACCGAGTTTCAACCATTTCATTCTTTGAGCGGAGGTGCCGTGTGTGAAACTTTCCGGTTGAGAATAACCTCTTGCTTTTTCTTGTAGATAATTATCGCCGATAACTTGGGCACAATTGATAGCCTCTTGTAAATCTCCTTCTTCCAAAGAGCCGAACATTTTATTTTCATAGTGTCCCCAGATTCCTGCATAGAAATCTGCCAGCAACTCTAACCTTACACTTAATTTGTTTGCCTGAACTTTATTCACTCTTTGCATTTGAGAGTGTGTTTGTTCCAAAGTTCCGAGCAGGTATTCTACGTGGTGTCCGACCTCGTGTGCAATAACGTATGCATAAGCAAAATCACCGTCAGCACCGAGTTGCTGTTTCATACTCATGAAGAATGATAAATCTATATAAAGACTTTGGTCTGCAGAGCAATAGAACGGACCTACGGAAGCGTTTCCTTCTCCGCATGATGTATTGACGCTGTTGGTGTATAATACCATTTTAGGAGGTATGTATTTCTTTCCCATTTTTCTGAAAACTTCAGTCCAAACGTCCTCAGTAGAAGCAAGAATCTGTTTAGAGAATTTTGCCAATTCCTGTTCCTCTGCAGTAAATTCATGCTGTGTCTGTGTTTGTTCGGTTTGAAGACTGCTTAAACCTCCGCTTTGTTGAATAACGCTTAACGGATTTCCGCCCATTAACCAAGTTAATAGAGCAACGGCAATAAGTCCTATACCTCCGCCGATGCCTGCCTTTGTTTTTCCTGATAGCCCTCTGCGATCATCCACGTTTGAGCTTTCTCGTCTGCCGTCTAATTTCATAATATTCTTTCTTTATTATCTTTTGTGTTTCTTGTTCTTGTTGTTTTGTAAGTCGGTATTCTTTTTGTTGAGGTATAATTTGAATCCCACCTGCCCATATAAGAATACGACATCCTTAGTTGTTTGATTAAAATCTTCTGTAGCGTAAGAATATTTCATTATGTTAAGCATAGGGGTCAGTAATGCAAGATTTACGCTTGCAGCTTCGGATAGTTTATAATCAAATGAAAAAGGACTTATGCCGAACCTGAGATTTATTTTTTTTATATTCCCTAAGTCAAATGGCTGAGAAAGAGGTCCCACGGATATGGATACCACACCCATCTTGGTGGTACCGTAACCGATTGAGACATAACAATTAGGTGTGTATATGAAGTGCTTATTCAGGTGGATCATATATGTAATATGCGGAGAAAAGGTAAACATTGTTGCAGTGTTACCTAACTGAAACCCCTTCATCTTGGAATAACCTAAATAAAAACCTAAATAACAGCCGTTATCCAAATGAAAATTATATCCGAGATTTATATTAAGTAATGTAATGCTGTCGGTATCAAGACTCGGTGTATTTATATTATACGTTTGGACATCATCGTCAATGTCCGTTAGTATTGATCCTACCGGCTTTTCAAAGTATTGTGTAAATTTATTATAACTTACATTTAAATCAAAGAATCCTTTTTGTGCATTTGCATTATGACATACTATGCATATAAGCATTGAAAGCCAAGCTGTTAATAAAACTTTTCCCATCTTATTTGTTGTGTTGGATATATTCGATATACTCATGTATCGTTTATATCTAATTGCTTTTGCAAATTTAGAAATAATTTTTCTAATTTTTTCTAATAATTGGAAATTTTTGGAGGAATCTTATTGTTTTGAAATTAAAACTTTTTGGAAAAAAGAAACGAGGTTTGAAAAAAGTGTGTGAATTTCGCCGTTTTTTCAGTGAATATATCAGAAATCACACACATTTCGTAAGAAATCAGTGATATTTTTGCCTGTCGAATAGGTTTCCGTTCATACCATAGTTCATAAGTTGCATTCGTGTTATGATTTACTGTTAAAAACGAAGTAAGCGATACGAATAATTCCGTATCGCTTACTTCGTTTTCTGAATTCAGAAAAATAGATTTTTTATAGATAAAATTTAACACCTATCTGTCCGCCAAGATAAACGAAATCTTTTTGAGTAAAGTTTCTATCCTTATCTTCACTGTAAGAATATTTCATTATGTTGTAATAAGGAGTCAATGCAGTTACATTTACTGCAATCTTGTTAGTAAGATTTATGTCAAAGGACAAAGGACTGATTCCTATACGAATGTTCAATTTATTGATATCTCCCAAATCTTTACCGGCAACACTACCCAAGTCGGTTTTTCCGTAACCGAATGTTACGTAGCAGTTAGGAGTCCAAGAGAACATAGGATGTAAAGGATAAACGTATGTTAATTTCGGTGTAAGGGCATAAAGATTAACTTCATTATCATCCTCATCACCTTTAATGGTACTGTATCCTAACATAGCTCCGATATACCAACTTTTGGTCAATGAGGTGCTGTATCCAAGATTGAAAGTAGTTACGTTCAAATCATCTTCAACAGTGAGAGTTTTTCCTAAAACTTTAAAGTCGGTTTTTTGTGTAAACATGGAATATGTACCATTTACCTCTACAAAACTCTTTTGAGCGAATGTTACGTTTGTAAATACTAATGCAATTGCAACTAAAAATAATTTTTTCATTCTGTCTTTTCCCTATTTTATCCTGTCGGGCTATCAGTTTTTATGGTTGTTATTTTTATTTATCGCGAAAAATACATCATAAACTGTGCCAAATATGTTATTATACTGAATTTAGGATATTTTTTCAATAAAAATAGAAAAATTGAATGTTGATTTATTGCGGTTAATGTATAATATCCAAAAGTATGTTATCAAAATCAAAAGGCAGCCAAGAGCAATAAGAGTGTCATTTAGCGGAAAGAAAAAATATTGCAACAAACAAAAAAGAACAACGAGTAGGGTAGGAAAAGCGAATGCTAATCCTATAGCCTTCATCACTTTGTTTTGCGGGGTAAGTACGGAAACTTTTTCGCCTACTTGAAAAGCGGAAGCGTTATTTTGGCTTATAGTCAAATCTTTTCCGTTGTTGGATGTCTTTTCGCATAAACTTGTGGCCGCACAACCCGTGCAGGATTCATTTTGTGCAATATGTAAGGAAATATAATTGCCGTCTATTCCCGTAATTATGCCTTCATCTTTATTGCAATCTTTGTTTTTCATATTCTATTTCTATATACGTTTGAAATTCTTGTTTTCCATATACCCGATTTTGTTGTCTTCCGTTTTCGCCTTAATCCATTTATTGTCACTATCGTCAATTATAGTTATTTTCTGTCCTTTGTACATAATTATTACATCTTTAGCCGTTGTGTTTTTAGTTTGCCTCAAATGTGTATTGCTTTTCATAATTATTGCTTTGGAATTATTATTCATTATATTCTGTCTGACAATTCCCGCACACATTGCCGATAAAGACAAAATGAATGCACATATAAACAGATAGAAAAACAAGACTTTTTTATTTGTAGTGAAAAAATAGATAAAGAACATTACACAGGCACTTGCAAATAAGGCAATAAACAATACAGCCCATACAGGTAACGGCAACAAACCGGAAAGATGCTTTATCCACCTTACTAAAATAAAATCAGGCATTATGTACGTATCGCCTACTAATCGGGAACGCGTGATGTTTATGTTGAGTTTTATGTCTTTGTTGGCAGGAGAAAGTTTTAGTGCTTTTTCATAGTAGAGTATTGCCGAGGCATAATCACTTGCTTTGAAACAAGAATCTGCTGTTCTGCACAATTCTTTTGCCGATAGTTTATTTTTCGAGATTTCTTTTCCGTGAATCTGAGTTGAGGACGCGTTTTGTTTTGTTGTTTGCAAAACTTTTTCATCGTTTTTGCCGTTAAATTGTTCAGTTCGGGCAGAAACTGGGGATGTTGTAGCAAATAAAGAAATTAGAATCAAGAACAAAGATAACCCGTTAGGAATATGAATTTCTCTACCGATAGTAGTATTCTTGTTTTTCTTGTTTTTAGAATTCTGTTTTTGTGCTTTTTTCAAATTTTTCATCTGTTCTTCTATTGATGAGATAACATCAACCGCATCATTGTACAATGTAATATCTGCCGTTGCTTCCTTATCTTGAGAAAATCTCAGATATTGACAACGATCCAATATAGTTCCGAGTTTTTCTACAGTTTGAGTGTCAGTTCCAAACAAAAGCAATTCGTCTTTGCAACCTTGAATGCTCAAGTCAGTCTTACTCATTTTGAATCTGTCTTCCAAATAATTCCAAAGTGCAACAGCAGTTTCGTCTTCAAAGATTTCCATTTCTCCGTTGTCCAGAAATTTCTTTGCTTTCTTCAATCTTTTGACGGCAATCTTTGTAGATTTTTTCATTTTTACGCTGACAATGTCGGCAGACAGACGTTTGTATCTTGCATACAGAAACATTCCGACCGTTAGAATTAATACCAATATGAAAGGTATTATATACAATCCTACTTTGTCAAAAATATGATATTCTTTGTCAAGAGAAGATACATTGACACCAGATTTTATTTTCATATTCCTGTACTTCAATCTTGCGTCTAATTGATTCGCAAAATCCGAACTAACATCGCCTTTTGCTACTTGTATATCATATCCCGATAAACTCAGAGTATCAAACGCTCCCTTTTCAACATCGTAATACGAAATCAGTAGGTCAGGAATGCGGAACTTACCTTCTACTCTCGGAATGATAAGATAACGGAATGTTCTCGTTCCCGAAAGACCTGAAGCATCCCTTTGTATATTGTCGGTTATCTCGGGATCGGAAAGTTGAAACTCGTCAGGTAGGTCAAGCGGCAAGTTGTTTATTAGTGTCAGATTTCCACGACCGGAAAGTGTGTATGTAAGATAGAATGGTTCGTATGCCTTTGCCTGTTTTGTGGATATATCCCCCGAAACGGAAAAATTACCGATGCCTCCGCAATAATTATCAGGTTTATTCGGTAATTCTTTTACATTAAATGTAATGGAATTAGTGTATATTTTTTTCTTAACGCTTTGATAACTCGTTTGGAATGAAGAAAAGAAAGGATCGTTTAAAAACTGGTCAAAAAACGGATCGCCTGTTGAAAATTGTTGTCTTTGACGTGTAGCAATATGAGCAACAACAGACAAAGACATCGGTTTAATCGTCAAAATACCGCCTTTTTGCGGATATACAATAACTTTTCTTAAATCGGCAACCTGGTATCTTTGACCGTTATAGTTTTCAACCGTCAAATGAGGATTACTCTGTCTGTCAAGTTCCTCAATCCAGAAGCCGTTGGAAGACGGAATTTTCTCTATTTGGTATTCACTTACAGGTAAAAGAGTATAAAGTTTGTATGTGATAATTACTTCTTCTCCTTTTACGACATCTGTTTTGGAAGGAATAGCACGGACAAACATCGCTTTATCGTCAATCTGGACTTCCTTGTTTTGAGACTGCTGATTACTTTGGTTTTGTTGTTGATAACTTCTCTGTTGTTGTTGATTGTTTTGTTGTTGTCTTTGAGAACGAAATGCAGCAAACGGATCATAACTTTGTTGTTGCTGATTCTGTCGTCTTTGTGCTGTGGTAGGATTATTAACAACTTGAATCTTCAGTGAATTGGAAGTATAGGTTTGTCCGTTAGATACAACTTTTGCAGGAGTTAAAGATACTGAACCTTCTTTTGATGCAATAAGAGTAAAAGAAAAAGTAACGGAAGAAGACGATGTCATTTTCCCGTTGATAATTGTAGTTGAGGAAGAACGTGATGTAGAAGGGCCTGCCACAATTCTTGCTCCGCTGACTTGAGGCGGTTGAAAATTGGAAGGTTGTCCGTTATTCAGGATATAATTCACGGTAAAACCTTCATTGACTCCGACTGTCTGCGGAGCTCTTGCAGTAAAAGATGTTTGTGCCGATGATAAAATGGCGGTCAATATAAAGAATATGAATGTAAGTGTTGATAATTGTCTTGCAGCCGTATGCTTTGCAAAACTATCATCACTACCAATCTTTTTCATTTTGCTTATTATGTACATTTTCTTTCTGTTTCTTAACCCTGCTTATAGTTTGCTTCTCATTATTTTTCATAGCATTGAGCATTTGGTTTATTTCGCTGTTGGAGTTATTGTTTTGATTGTCGTTATTATTATCAGGGTTGTTATTATTTTTCATAAGCCACATACAAAGGGCGTAGTTATATTTTGCGTTAGAGTCATTAGGATTCAACAGCATTGCGTTTTTATAGTCTTGTGCTGCTTGAGACAAATATTTCATACCGTCTTCACTTTCTTTGTTTGTTTGCGATAGTCCGAATAAAGCATTACCTCTGTTATATAGAGCTTTGGAGATATTTTTTGCCTCTTTGGGATTTTTAGGATTCTTATTCTCCAAATACTTATTGTAATAATTGACCGCACTTGCATAATCTTTGCCGTTATCCTGCATAAGAGCATTACCCATATTATAATTGGCAGCAGAAAATGTAGAGTCGTTTTTCAATGCTTGTTTGTAATCAGCCGCCGCTTCGGTATAATTCTTTTTATTGTATTTATGATTGCCTTTTCGTGCATAGGAACGAGTCTTGTCGCAGGAAGATACAACAGCGATTAATATCAATAAAACAATGCATTTTGATATTACCGAAAAAAGACGGCGTTTCACGAAATTCTTTTTTGAGAATAATTTATTCTTTTCAGAAAAGAATTTACTGAAACGGCACTTTATTTTTTTATTATTTATCAGTATCATAATATGAAAATTTTACTATTCTTTACCGAAGAAAAATTTGCGGTTTATAAACTTGTTTTTAGCGTTAAATATTGTTGCATCCACTAGTAGTAATAGTAATGCAATCAAAGCAGGAATGTAAAACATCGTTTCGTAATCTTTGAAATTCATTCCTTGAGAAGTGTTTTTATCAAGAGAATCTATAGATTTGAGTATTGCATCCAATCCCAAAGTTGAATTAGTTGCTCTGATATATTTTCCTCCTGTTTTGGCAGCAATATTTTTCAGTGTTGTTTCGTCCAATTTAGTAATGACAATATTGCCGTCTTTATCCCTTTTGAATGTCTCCGTTCCGTTTTCTTTAACCGGTATTTTCGTTCCCTCCGTACTGCCTATGCCTATACAATTGATTATTATATCTTCTTTTGAGATTTCACTTGCAAGGTTTTCACTTGCTTTTTCCAAATCCTCTCCGTCTGAAATAAGAATAATGGTGCGGGAACGATTTTTTGTTTTCTTTTCTCCGAATCCTTTTACTGCCGTCTGTAATGCAGAATAAATATCCGTACCTTGATTATCCACCAATTTGGTGTCAATAATATCGGTAAACATTTTAGCAGTTGCGTAATCGTAAGTTAAAGGTAAGAAATTGAAACTTGATCCTGCAAATACAACTATGCCCAAACGGTCTCCGTCTAATTGGGTTATCAGTTGGTTTATTGCTAACTTTGCTCTTTCAAGTCTGTTCGGTGAAAGATCTTGAGCCAACATTGAGTTACTTACATCAAGGCAAATCATAATGTCAGTGGCTTTTCTTTCCTTATTACCTATCGTAGAAGCTTTTTGAGGATTTGCCGCTGCGAGTACGACAAATACGAATGCAAGCATTAGCAGGATAAATTTAAATCTTTGCTTACCGAAAGACAATTGCGGAAGTATTTGGTTGTGTAAATGATTTTCTATGGCCTTATTAAGTTTCTTTTTCCTCTTTCTTTGCCACAATATGAAATAAACTGTCATCAGCGGTACAAATAGTAAAAGCCATAATATATTAGGAAATTCAAATCTAAACATCTTTTTTATTTTTTCCTTGTTTCTTTTTTGTTGTTCTGGAATTTATTTCTTTATTGTCTTCTCTTCTTTATAGTCAGTGTTAATTGCTTTAGTAGAAATATTAGTAATTGCGTTTTAGTATCGTATATTTCAAAAGGACTTCGACA
Source organism: Bacteroidales bacterium (assembly GCA_017477025.1). Classification (GTDB taxonomy): domain Bacteria; phylum Bacteroidota; class Bacteroidia; order Bacteroidales; family P3; genus Scybalousia_A. The sequence continues at coordinate 21,297 of JAFUYA010000070.1, forward strand.
ATCAAGACAATCAATGCAGCAAGTGCAAACTCATGTCCGACATCTTTCTTTTGATTATATACGGATAAGTTTATGATAGATTTTTCCATAGAGTCAATTTCTTTAAATATTTCTTCCAAAGAAGAATTTTTGGTGGAACGGAAATATTTCGCCCCCGTAGTTTGAGCGATGGAAGTTAGGAGTCCTTCATCAATTTTAACGTCTATTTGTTGATATTGTTTACCGAAAGGAGTCTGTACGGGAAACGGAGCCTGTCCGATTTTGCCGACACCTATAGTATAGACGCGTATTCCGAATTGCTTGGCAAATGATGCTGCTTGCAAAGGGTCAATCTGTCCTGCGTTGTTATCTCCGTCAGTTATTAAGATTATAGCCTTACTTTTTGCCTTTGAATCTTTGATACGATTTATTGCAGTTGTCAATCCGTCTCCTATTGCAGTGCCGTCTTGTAAATCGCCGCTCTTTGTTTGTTTCAATAACTCTAATAATACATTGTGGTCAATAGTAGGCGGGCATTGAGTAAAGGCTTCTCCCGAGAAAATAACCAATCCTATCTCATCATTCTTACGGTTACCGATAAACTCCGCAGCGACTCTTTTTGCACTCTCCAAACGATTGGGTTTGAAATCCTCTGCAAGCATTGAAGGCGAAACGTCTAATGCCATTATGATGTCTATAGCTTCTATACTTTTATCGTCCTTTGATAATGAAAAATGCGGTCTTGCTGCTGCAATCATAAGCAAAATAACAGCAACAATTCTCAGATAATCTGGAACGTTGCGAAATCTTACTCTCCAAGTTCGTGCAGAGTTTTGTAATTGCTCTAAATTAGAATATTTTATAGGAGCAAAACGATGTTTATCTTTCCGTAAAAGAAATATCATTAAAGGAATTACGGCAATCAATGCCCATAAAAAAACAGGATATGAAAAAGATATACTATTCATTTACTACCTCCTTTTCGTTATCTGTGTTTTTATTATCATCATTTTCTTTTTTGTCTTCGCTATCCACCTCCTTATTTCTCTGTTAACGGACAATATGTTTATAATTTTTGATTAAATCTTCAGAATCATCCAAAAGAGAAAGATTCGTTCTGGTATCAGGAATATATTTTGCGAATTTTACCAAGTCAGAAGTAGAAAATATATTATTAAGTTTGTTCTTGTCTTCATAAGTTACATCCTTATTTTCCAAATTTTCCATAATCTGATTTGTAGTCATCTCAAAAGCATTAACATTAAAACGTCGGTAGATATATTGCCACAAAATTTCACTCAAAGCAATGTAATGTTGTTTTTCTTGTCCCGTTTCCAAAAGACGAGCTTGTTTCAAACGGTTGAGGTTACTCAAAGCCTCTTCATCTTCAGGGATGATTACTTCGGGTTTTGGTTGCAAAATTTTCGGACGTCTGTCTTTATTTCTGACAAAATAAATAATTGCAATTATAATTCCTGCTAAAACCACTCCACCTATGCTAAACGGCAGAATCTCTTTTAAAGTTAAAGGAATTTTCATTAATCCTTTTAATGGTTTTACTTCAATATTTACAGTGTCAATTGTCGGAACGATTATTTCTACCGTAGGACTATTTATATTATACATAGGTATGGTATCAGCAGGAGAATAAAATTGAAATTCCGGCAGTTTGTGTATTCCCTCAACAAAAGAAACAAGAGTATAATGATAGGTTATTTTATCTGATGAAGTATCTATAGTATTTGTAACCAACTGAATCGTATCAGAAAAGGCAAAGGGAGAAGACAGATTCAGTTGTTTGTCGCTTTTAGGCAAGGAAAAAGAATACTGAATGACATCTCCAACCATATAAGATTTTTTATCGGCACTGCCTTGTATGTTTTTTTGTGCAAAAAGAGGATAAACCGACAATAAACATATTATTATAAGGATCTTTTTCATAATCTTTCTCTATTAGCAAACAATTTAATCAACGCCTTTGTGTAGTCATCATCCGTAAGTATATTGACGTAATCAATTCCTAATTTTTTAAATTCATCGGTAGTCTTTTTTTGTTGCTGTTGCATGTAGTGAGCAAAATTTTGCCGAGTTTGTTTGTCCGAAGTATCTACCCAAATTTTTTCTTTTGTTTCAAAATCTTCCATAATAGTCAATCCTAAATCAAGCAGGTCATATTCTGCTTTGTCATTTACTAAAATTGAACAAACATCGTGTTTTCTTGCAAAAATGGAAAGACTTTTGTCAAATTCGGATAGTCCATCCGTGATAAGAAAGCAGGTACAATGACGCTTAATCACATTGTTTACATATACGAATGGTTCGGAAAAAGAAGTCAAAGAGTCTTTCGGTTTGAATGAAAGTAATTCACGGATGATTCTTAAACAATGTGCCGAACCTTTTTTAGGAGGAATGTACATTTCCACTTTATCGGAAAACAACAAAGCTCCTACTTTGTCATTGTTTGAAATAGCAGAGAATGCCAATATGGCAGCAATCTCGGTTATCGTTTCAGTTTTTAAACATGTACGGCTACCAAATCCCGTTGAACCGCTGACGTCTATCATCAACATTAAGGCTAATTCTCTTTCCTCCTCAAAAACCTTTACAAAGGGTTTGTTATAACGTGCCGTAACATTCCAATCAATTGAACGAACTTCATCTCCGTAAGTATATTCGCGAACTTCACTGAATGTCATTCCTCTTCCTTTGAACGCACTTTTGTATTGTCCTGCAAAGACATTACGAGATAATCCCTTCGCTTTGATTTCAATTTTATGAACCTTCTTTATTAACTCCGAATATTCCATTATAAATTTGTGCAGTTGTATTTATTCGTTTTAACTTGACTTTCATTGATAGAAAAATCATTCATTGTATTAATTAAAACGCTTTTTTACGGAACATCTACACGATTAATAATTTCATTGACAATATCTATACTTGTTATGTTTTCTGCCTCTGCTTCATATGTTAATCCTATACGATGACGAAGGACATCTGGTGCAATGGCAATTACATCTTCAGGAATCACATAACCTCTGCGATGAATAAATGCGTATGCTCTTGAAGCCAAAGCCAAATTGATTGTTGCACGCGGTGAAGCTCCGTAAGCAATATAAGGTTTTATTTTCTCTAATTTATAGTTCTCAGCAAAACTAGATGCAAAAAAAATATCCGTAATATAGATTTCAATCTTCGGGTCAAGATA
>JAFUYA010000006.1 GCA_017477025.1 Bacteroidales bacterium
AATTCTTCTTCGCTGTCTGCCGTAAAGGAATCGGATTATTACAAAACGGAATATGTAAACAGATTGGACAATTTAAGTAAAAATTTAGCAAAAGATTATAATGTAGTCCGTTTATTAACAGGTAGCAGTACAATTCAACTGCAAGATAATATAAAGTTCAAAGACACGTTGAAATTCAATGATTTCGCTACTGATATTTCTCAATCCTTGGAGTTTGTTACGGAAGAGTTCTCATCGGAAAACCTGTCTGCCGTAGTTTTAGCAACTGACGGTATAGTAACTCAAGGAAACAACTTCCTGAATTATGCGGACAAACTTACCTGTCCCGTATATACCGTTGCAATGGGAGATACAACTGTAAGGAAAGATGTGTTCATTTCGGACGTTCAATACAACAAGATTGCTTTTATTGACAGCGATTATCCGATGGAAGTAACCGTCAGAGCGGATATGGCGTCAGGAGAAAAATCCGCTTTGTTTATGGTAAAAGACGGTAAAACAACGCAAATAAAATCATTTACCATTGACGATAATGATTATTCCGTTACCGCAGAAATTAAGGCTTCAAGCAAAAAACCCGGTGTTGAAAAAATAAGTTTTTATGTCGGTGAAATTAACGGTGAGGACAACAAAATAAACAATCGAAAAGATATTTTTATTGAAGTTTTGGATTCCAAGAAGAAAGTATTGATTGCTGCCTCTGCTCCCCATCCTGACATTTCTGCCTTAAAAAGTGCTTTGAGCAGTAACGGCAACTATCAGATTGATGTAAATGTGTCTAACGAATCATTGAAAAATTCAGATAATTATGATTTGATAGTTTTACATTCTCTTCCCGATAACTCCGTTTCATACAATACTATAAAGAGTTTGCAGGAAAAAGGCAAATCTCTGATGTTTATCATCGGACAAAGTACTGACGTCAAACTGTTTAATGCTTTAAACACGGGAATAAGAATCCAGGTTTCAGGAAACGGGCTTAATAACGTTTCGGCTTCATACAATTCCAATTTTTCACTATTTACCGTTACGGACGATATAACAAATATTTTGAAAGATTTACCTCCTCTTACGTCAATAGCTGCAAGATACCAAACAAATGAAAATATAAGGACGCTTTTATTTCAAAAAATAGGAGCGGTTACCACAACTTATCCTTTGATTGCTTACAATAATGAAACAAATAGTAAAAAAGCGTTCATTGTGTGTGAAAATATCTGGAAGTGGAGATTACAGAACTACCTGATCAATGAATCCGCCGACCAAATTGATGAAATTTTTACCAAAACTGCACAACTTGTCTCATCTAAATCCGATAAGAATCGTTTTCGTATTGAACACAAAGATATTTACGGGCAAAATGAAAACGTTATTTTCTCGGCACAATTCTACAATGATAATTTTGAATTGATTAATACTCCTGAAGTGAGCCTTCGTATCACAGGACAGAGCATTGATAATTCATATACTTTCGGCAAAAATAATAATGCCTATTATCTTAACTTGGGAACAATGAGAGAAGGGGAATATTCTTTTACGGCAAAAACAGATTTTAACAAAAAAGAATACACTCAAAAAGGCAGATTTATTGTTTCAGCAAATAATGCGGAATTGTCTTCTTTGGTTGCTAAACATTCGCTGCTTTATACCTTATCTTCAAAAACCAATGCCCGAACCGTCAAAGCAGAAAACATATCGGATATTGAAAAACTGATAAAACAAAACGACAATATCAAACCTGTCATACATGTAAATAAAGAGAACAGAAAATTTATTTCTCTTTGGTGGTATTGGTTGTTGATAATACTCTCGTTAGGTTCGGAATGGTTTTTAAGAAAATACTGGGGACGAATATAAATCTTCACTTGTTGATTAGAAAAAATATATTACAATCCGTATTGTCATTCAAATATTCGTTTTCTGCTTATTCCACACTAAAAAACTGCATTGAGGTTGCGATCCTGTCTGTATAATTCGGCTTTCTCTGTCATTTTGGAAAACTATAATTAAGGAATTTGTCTTTAAAAATATAATTTGAAAAAAAATGTTTTATCTTTGCAGGCTGGAAATCAGAAAAATTGATACCGGAAATAAACATACTACGGGAGAAGAAATAACTCAACGAACAAATTATAAAAATTACTGAAAGCATTATGGATATTATAATTGCAGGAGACGGAGAAGTAGGTTTTCATTTAGCGAAATCATTATCAAAGATTAAGCATAATATCACTGTTGTTGATCCTAATTCCGAATTGTTAAAACTCCTACAAACGGATAATGATTTGCTGACCGTAACAGGGTCATCCACTTCAATCAATGTATTGAAAGAAGCCGGTATTTCCGACTGCGATTTGCTTATCAGCGTTCTGCACGAAGAAAATATTAACCTTATCACTTGTATATTGGGCAAACGATTAGGGGCAAAAAGAACTATAGCCAGAGTGTCTTCCATTGAATATTTGAACGAAGACAATAAAAGTATGTTTAAGGCATTGGGTATTGACGAAATGGTATCTCCCGAACGTATTGCCGCAAAAGAGATTACAAATCTTCTGACTCGCAACACTGCTACTGAAGTTTTTGACTTTTCCGGCGGACTTCTCAGCATTTATATGACACGTTTGGATGAAGATACAGTGTTTGTAGATAAAACTATCGTAGAAGTAGCCAAACAATATCCGCAAATGGATGCCCGAATAGTATGTATCATACGCTCGGGTCAGACAATAATACCCGGAGGAGATGATTATTACAGGGCAGGCGACCTTATTTATTTGTTGATTCGCCCTGATAGTTTGGATATTGTCAAGACATTGTTCAAAAAGAAAGAGTTCCATATCAAAAAAGCCATGATTCTCGGTGGCGGAAGAATAGGACGCCGTGCTGCTTTGAATATTCAGGACAAGATGCAGTTAAAAATAATCGAGCAAAATAAAAATCGCTGTTTCAAACTTGCCGATGACTTGAACAATACATTGATAATAAACGGTAACGGTTCGGATATATCACTACTGATGGACGAAGGACTCGGAGAAATGGACGCTTTTATTGCTACAACAGACTCAACGGAAACAAATATACTGAGTTGCCTGCACGCACACAGACAAGGAGTAAAGAAAACAATAGCATTGGTTGAAAACATTTCATATATTGACGTTTCTCAAGATATAGGAATAGATACGATCATAAATAAAAAACTGATAACGGCAAGTTATATAGCACGTTTTACATTAGGCGGAGAAGTAACGTCCAGCAAATGGCTGTCAGGTATTGATGCTGAAGTATTTGAAGTAATTGTCAAAGAAAAATCTCCTGCAACCAAAGACATAATAATGAATTTATCAATACCTTCAGGGGTATCCATCGGAGGAATTATAAGAGACGGAAAGAGTTTTATCGCACGCGGCAATACACAAATAGAAACCGGAGACAAGGTGGTTGTATTCTCACTTCCGGAAAGTGCAGCCAAGGCTATGAAATTGTTCAATTGATAAACAAATCACGGAATAAATGGGCAACAATCATGTAATAGGCAAAAGACAAGGGCAAATAATCGTTGCCGTCTTATGGATTGTCATTCCGTTTTTAGGAAGTTTTGTCTATTTGTTTTCAGGAACGGGGATGAAATTTACAGATTGCCTGTTTGAATCCTACAGCGGCTTTACTACTACTGGATCAACCGTCATTGATTTTCCCGAACTCATGCCTGATTGGCTACTTATCTATCGCAGTTTTACACAATGGATAGGCGGATTGGGATTTGCATTACTTATTATCGCTTTTTTAAAAAATAAATCCTTGAATCTCAATAATCTTTTTAATGCTGAATTCTTTTCTTTGACAAATAACAAAATGTTTCCCCATCTGAGTGATACCGTTAATACTATTTTCGCCGTATATTCCATACTTACCGTAGTCTGTC
>JAFUYA010000071.1 GCA_017477025.1 Bacteroidales bacterium
AAAAAGTGTATTCGTTTATTCGCCGAAATATTGAAAAACACAAAGGAAATAAAGTTAGATTACATTATAAAATAGCGGAGTATATTTGGAGACGAGAGCAAGATTTTACAACACTTTACAGCGATATAAAGTCTTTAATTGGTTAATAAATCTTAATTGCAAATTCCCCAATTTTTGAAAATAGGTTATATAAATCTATTTTCAATATTTTGCACCATATTTTTTTATAATTTTACAGGTCTGAAACAATGATTTTATCGGGGAAATTGCACACAACCCAAGTCAAGAAAGGTTTTCACGCCCCTTTTATAAAAATATAATTATAAATATCATTGGGCAAATTGTAAAAATAGCTCAACTGGTAAGGAAAAATTTAGACACTCGTCCTATGAATTTGGGCAATGCAAAAAACTTTTTATATGTATGTCCGAATTTAAGAAGTTGAGGATTTCCTATGGTAACAATTACATATGACCAAAAACTAATACTCGTAAGGGTAATGGTGGCTTCACTTGATCTTAAATCAAGTGATATAGAAAAACAATTAAATATTTCAAGAAGTGTCGTAAGCAGACACTTAAGGGGGGAACGAGATTATCCACCCATTGATATGTTTTTAGTTGAACAGTTTTTCGGTGTAAAGATAAAGGAGTACAGCATTGCTTAATGTAACATCAATAAATGAAAATCACCTTCAATGGGTTTCAATAGATGATGTTAGCAATGTTCTCAATTTATCTGTTAAAACAGTTAAAGAACAATGCCGAATCGGTAAATTAAACCATAAAATTTTCAGGATTGGAAAAAAGTCTGAATATTGGATCAGCTTTAATTCATTACCTGAATATGCTCAACTTAAATTACAAGGACTTGCAAATCCTGAATTACAAAAATATAGCGATGCTCCAAATTGGGCAAAAAGCCAAGCGGATAAATATCTTGATTTGTTTGAGGTAACTGATAACAAATATGGCAAAGAATTAAGAAAATATATTGCTGATTGGAACGTAAAAAATCCTCAAAATAGAACGTCATATCAAAGTATAATGAGGATGCGAAAAAAATATAATGAAGAAGGACTCAACGGATTACTTGCAAAATACGGACATTCTAACGGTAGGAGTACAGTTGATGATAAATACTTTGAGTATTTCAAAAATTTATATTTAGTTGAGGGTTCACCCTCATTATTTGCTTGTTGGCAAGCAACATTAGGTTATGCAAAAAGAACTGATGGTGTTGATGAGAAAACATTTCCAAGCCATAGGTCATTCCAACGCAAACTTGAAAGGCTTGTTCCTGTTGGTGCTATCTATATCGCAAGAAAAGGGAAATCTGCATATAATCGTAAATATGGCAAATTTATAGATAGAGATTATTCAAATATTAATTGTGGTGAGGTTTGGGTTTCTGACCACGCACAAATTGATATTGCTTGTTTTGCACCTGATGGGAAAGTTGTATTTCCTTGGGTTACAGCTTGGCGAGATTATAAATCAGGAAAGTGGCTCGGTTGGCTTTTACAATGCGGCAGTCCAAATTCAGACAGAATATTTCAGGCATTTTATTATGCGGCAGAAAGATATGGACTACCAAAAGATGTAATTATTGATAACGGTAAAGATTACAGAAGTAAAGACTTTGCCGGAGGCAGACCGAATGCCATAAAAGTTGAAACAAACCAAAAAACGACACGATCAATGCTTGATGAATTAAGTGTAAAAGTCCATTTTGCATTACCATATAATGCTCAAACAAAACCGATTGAAAGAGACTTTTTAAAGATAAAAGAAAAATTATCTAAATTCTGTGTCGGTTATCGTGGCGGAAATGTTGTTGAAAGACCTGAAAAGCTTGCTGATGAAATTAAAACTGGCAAAGTTATGGACTTTGATCGTTTCAAAAAATTATTTGATGTTTATATTCTTGAGGTATTTAACAAGATGGGCTCTGCCGGTAAAAACCTTAATGGAATGTGTCCTGATGAATTATTTAATCAAGAATTTAAAGAAAAAATTGCAACTACAAAAGATGCTCTTAAATTATTCTGTACCCGAACTTCTCGTAATTTCACAATTGGCAGAAACGGCATTAAAGATAATGAACTCGGAATTACTTATTGGGCAGATTGGATGGTTGTTCACACAGGTGAAAAAGTTTATTTACGAAGAGACCCTCAAAATTACAAAGAGGCTTGGGCATTTAGAGCTGACAATGAGGAATTTTTAGGTGTAGCTACAGCGGTTCGAGCAGTTGCCGCATTACACGCAGAAACTGTTTCAAAGGCAGAATTCCAAGAAGCTATGGCTATTAAGAAACGTGCTTTGAAGATAACAAAATCTTATCTTCAAGATACAGAACAGATTAGTCCAGAGGAATTAATAGAAAACTATAAGGCTTATTGTAATAAACCAATTAAGGATGCAAATCCTCGTGTAACAAAAATTGCCAATACGAATATGGATAAGGCAATTCAGAAAAGTAAGGAGATGGCGGCTTTTGGAAAGGCTGATTTATCCATTTTTATGGATGATTCAGAACCTGAAGAAGAATTACTGTATTTATTTGAGACGGACAAACGGGTCGCTCAAGAACTGAAAGGAGTTGCCAATGGATATTAGAACTGAACTTCGGGACTTAATGAAGTCACGTGGATTATCTAATGTGTTTGTTGCTAATGCCATCGGAGTTGCAAAATCAACAATTAGTATGTGGTTAAGCGATAAATATACAGGTGACAATGAAAAATTAACAGACAAAATAGTTAATTTTATTGAAAGAGAAAAAGAACGCACAGCTGATGATAATTTGCCTTTTGTAGATATAACAACGGTTGGTTATATTTCCGAAATTGGCAGACTTTGCCATACAAAGGGTAAAATAGGAGTTTGTGTCGGCAGAGCAGGATTAGGTAAAACGGTAGCCGTAAAGGAATATGTAAAAAATTATATGGATTCAATCCTTATAGAAAGTGATTCAGGTTATACCGCAAAATCTTTGCTTTTAGAAATTCACAGACGTATTGGTTTATCCGGCAAAGGCTCTGTTTACGATTTAATGAACGAGGCTGTCCATAAATTGCATCATTCAGGCAGATTATTAATTATTGACGAAGCAGAGAATCTGCCATACAGAGCATTAGAAATTGCTCGTAGAATACACGACAAAACAGGAATTGGTATTTTATTAGTCGGCAAAGATGTTTTATTTAAAAACCTTTGTGGGCAAAATAACGAATACGACCAATTATCATCACGAGTTAAATATTATAAAAAACTCAGGGACAGAATTTTAATCTCGGATGTAAGGAAAATTTTAGAAGCAGTCGGTCAAGATCCCGAACTTGCAAGCACTTATTATACATATTCTGACGGGATTACAAGAAAATTAGAACATTTAATTACTCACAGTTCATACGTTGCCAAAACAAATGGCAAAGTAGCGGTCGATAGTTCTGTGATAAAAAAGACCTCTGAATTATTGATGGGAAAGGGTGAATTAAAATGAGACAGTACAAATTGTCCGGTATTCTTTTTAAATTCCGACCCGAAGAGAAATACCTCTATATATTTTTAATTGCTCTTCTCATCTTTATTTTAGGGGTTCAGTTAGGCATAAAACAAGGTCGAGCATTAGAGCTTGATGATTTGAGGATTAAATATGGCTACGAATTCACAGATTAAAAAAATACATACACTTAAAAACGTGCTTGGCATAGATGACGATTTATATCGTGAATTACTCTGTGAATACGGCGTTTCGTCATCAAAGGACTTGGCTTATAAAGATGCAATAACCTTTACGGAAAATCTTGAGAATAATGCTGTTGCAAAAGGGTTATGGGTAAAGAAACCGAAAAAATATGCCGGATTGAATCGGGATAAGGAAATGGCAACGGATTCTCAAATCCGAATGATAGAAGGATTATGGCGAGAACTTTCTTATTTCGATGATGATACATTCGCCAAAAAGTCATTGCGTAAATTTTTGAGCAGGACTCATAAGGTTGATGATGTGATGTTTATGACAAAAGACAAAGCATCAAAGGTCATTAATTCAATAATTGCAATGAAAAAAAATTATGTAAAAAAAAGTGCATCTGCACTTTAGTAGTAGAAGAAAAATAAGGAGTAAAAACTATGTTAGAAAATCAAGAAAAAACAATGGAAACAAGTATGTGCGACTCAATGAACGAAATGGATGCAACGATGAAAAATGTTGGAATTACACCTGAAAAAATCTCTGAAATGATTGTTGATGAGGAACAAAACACAAATGATGAACCAAAAACAAAAGAACAACAATTTATGGATTATTTATCTGATGAAATAAATCATTTGGAAGATGATTATGCGACAAATGTATATAAACTTGGGCAGGCAGATTTGAAGGATGATGAAATATCCGAGCAATTAAGTATCAAGAGAGAGTGTAAAATGCTCAAAATGAAAATGGATTTAATGACAGACATTATGAATGAATTTGAATCCCTTTTTATGGCAGCATAAGGTCGAAACGGTCGGCTAACGTTGCAAGCTGACCGTCTCTGTGTATGGCACAGACTGATGATGACTCTGCAAAAAGGAAAGGAGAGAATGATGAGTGATACAGCATTAGATGTCTTAAACATGCAAATTACTGAATATCAGGTAGATATTGAGAACCTAAAAATCAAAGTGGCGGACTGTGCAATAAAAGCACATAGCACAGAACCAACAGAGGTTAGTTTGATTTTTGATAATTTGCACAAAATGGCAAAATTAATTTCACAAGTAAAATCAAAGGAAGTTCTTCTTGATGAACTACTCAAAACAAAAACCAAAATTGAGGATGAACTTGAAAAACGAGTTGCAAATGATTAAAAGGTCGAAACGGTCGGATAACATCTGCAATCTGACCGTCTTAACGTGATGCGTTAACTGATGAGACCAAGAATATTAGAGAGCTTTATATGACAAAAGAACGCCCTTGGATGAAATACATAACAAAGGATGATATGCCAAATGATGATCTATTAACCTTTTCAGATTATGTTGGCATAGAAAAAACTGTTGATATTGTTCTTGCTCTTCCCGGATTAACAATTCCAATTCCTCGCAAACCTTTTAGGATAGCGAAAGAAAAATACATTATTGATAATTTTGATGGGACAAAATATTCAATAAATCGATTGGCATTAGCATGTGATTTGTCCACTAAACAAGTTTATAAAATTTTAAGAAGGCATTTTGATAAACAAAAGAAAAAGAATTCTTAATTACAGAAATCCGAATCTTTGTTCATAACCGATGTCCACCTCCGGCATCGGATTTTTTTATGCTAAAATTAATATTATGAAAAATTTATTAGCTGATAAACCCCTATATAAACATGACTGTGAAAAATGTGTATTTCTTGGAACGGCACAGGAAAAAGATTTTTATTATTGCAATAAATCATTAACCGGTAGAGATTCTTTAGTTATAAGATTAAGTGATAAACCAAGCGATTATTTAAGTATGCCTGTTGAGGTGGCAAAAGGCGGCATTATATCGGGTGAAATAAATGACAGTACCTTTGAACTCGCTTATCATTTGTATAGGGTAAATAAATTATTAAAAATTTAGGGAAAAGCAAAACGCTATATTATAGCGTTGCTTGATATTAATTAATCATTCGGGGTTAAAAAGTCCATTCTTGTAATATATATGTTTTCGTTTTTATCAATAACTTTGAAATATTTGTCTTTGCGGTACTTTTTAGTTCCCTCACATAATATTACTACATCTTGATTTGTAATTTCATCGTGCATTACAGTTCCAAATAATAATCTGCTAATATCTTGAAGGTCTTTAACTCTGCATTCAAATAAATCATCATCAATCCATTTAAAATATTCTCTTATAATTACGGCTTTGACATCATCTTTTGAATCGTTGCAACAATCTGCTAATTTACGACCGCTTCTGCTATCAAGATAAGTTCTAATTTCGGCAGGAGACAGACCTGATAAATTGAGTAGTAATTCAAATGCTTCTGCCCATTTGTGTTCGGTTTCTTCTGTTGTGTTGTAGGTGTTGATAGTTCCGTAAAATCCGTACTGTGTGTTTTCGCTTCCTAATACTGTTTTTGTCATAATTTTGTCCTTTCTTTTTTTAATGTGCATTAACATTAATCGCTCTGAATGTACTTTAATTAAAGTCATTGGGAGCGATTTTGTATCATTTCAACACAATAATTTTTCTTTTATTCTTCATCATCGTTTGATATTTCATCAATAAATTCAGGCTCATAATTTTCTGAAATTTCTTTGCATAATTCAATTAATTTTTTTGCATATCGTTTTTCTTCATCAGAGGATATATCCTCGTTATAAAGTGCATTTTTACAATCCACTAAATCGTGGTATGTGTTGTGAAATCTACAATAACTCATGTTTGACATTTAAAACCGCCTTTCTATTTTTTAATAAGTTCACCAAAATATTTATCTTCAGGTTTTTCGGGATCAAGTATGCATTCGATCATAAATACAAATCGCTCGCCGGCATCAATTCCTGTTAATTGAATACATCCAACCATTCTTTTATCTTTGCTGATAGCGACAACTTTAAAATCGTCATCGGTATTACCTTCAAAATTGATAATGTGTTTTAG
>JAFUYA010000072.1 GCA_017477025.1 Bacteroidales bacterium
ATTCGTCCGACGTTCTTTCTGTTTTTCTTCCACGGAACCGAATGCATAATGATAACCTGCCAAAACAATATAGTACATAGCATTCTGACGATACTCCGTTTGGTCGGAATACTTGTTTATAAAGTCTTTAAGGGCGACTACTGCGGCTTGATATTGTCCTACTTTGTAATAATTGTAGGCATTTGTATAATCTTTTCTGATAAGTTTCAATCGCAATAAGTCTATGTATTTATTGGCGTCATTAACATGCTTCCCTTCAGGATATTTATTGATATAATCCTGAAATGCTTTCATACTTTCCGTCGTCAATGTTTGATCCAAGTAATATTCAGGCGATTCTCTGTACTTACAATAAGCACTCAAAAACAAAACTTCCTCCGTTTTTTCGGAATAAGGGAACCAACGGACAAAATTTTCAAACTGGTATCCAGCAGCATAGTACTGCCCGCTCTCCATAAGGCTTTTTCCGTAGTACATATTCACATCTTCAGCCTTATCTCTTCCGCGGAAATACATAATCAAGTTTTCAAATAACTGATTTGCTCTGTAATAATCACCTTGTTGATAGGCCTTTACGGCAACTTCGTATTTCTTTTCATTATCATTACTTTTCAGCAACTGTTTGTGGGAACTGTTGCAGGCTGTCATGAAAACAATTCCGAAAATAGCCACAATTACCGCACATAATTTATTTATTGTTTTTGTTATTCTTGTATTTTTCACTCCTAATATGTCTTTAAAGTAACAATTTGCAAAATTAATGAATTTTTATCATTTAACGAAATAAACGGCAATATATTTTATTTTAAAAGATTTTGTGTTCAACTGCATTTTTTCACTAAAAAATAATAGTGGTTTTGCTATTTTTTCAAACCGTTATTAATCAATGTGTTAATTTTCTCTATGATTTTCGGCAAAAATACACAGATTTCTACAGTTTTTTTAATGATTTCTGAAATTTTCTCAAACAAAATTTTCGTAGTGTTTAATATCGAATTTTATATTGTTTTTTCTGATGTTTTTAAACGACAATTCTTACAGTTTTGATTATTTATATTATCTTTGCCGGCCGAAATTTGTAAATTCCGTTGTGTGAAATGGAGAATGAAGAAAAAAATATATTCAGCAAAATATTGAAAAAAAGAACACTGAAAATCTTATTGATTCCGTTGTTATTGTTTTTATTTGTCGGTATTTTTTGTTTTATCTATCTGGCAGAGGCAAAAACCGATAATGTTCGTAAGGTTACCTTGTTGATATATCCTAAGGATGATTTTACGGCAGTAAAATCCGATCTGATACGGGAAGGTGTTGTCGGTTCTTCTAATATTCCGTTTTCGTTGTTTTCCAAAGTTTTGAGATATTCTGAAAACGTAAAGGCGGGACATTACGTTATAGAACCGAAAACATCCGTTCTTTCTTTGGTAAGAAAATTGCGTGCAGGTAATCAAGACCCTGTGAAAATGGTAATTCTGACATCCAGAACTGCTGAAGATTTTTCCAAAAAAGTTTGCAATCATTTGATGATTGACCATGATGAACTCATGAAGGAAATTAAAACTCGCACCGTTAATCATACTAATGAAATTTTTGAATACATAGTTCCAAATACATACGATGTTTATTGGACAACTACTGCTCGGGATTTTTTGGACAAGTTGAAAAAAGAAAGCGATCGTTTTTGGCAAAAAAATGAGGAAAAACTAAAATCCTCAGCCTTGACAAAGCGGGAAGTTATAATTTTAGCAAGTATAGTCGGTGAGGAAACCAACAAAAGAGATGAAATGCCGAGAATTGCAGGCGTTTATATTAACCGTTTGAAAAAAAATATGCTTTTACAAGCCGATCCTACGGTTAAATTTGCCGTTGGAGACTTTTCTTTGAGAAGAATAACGGGAAAACACTTACAGACAGAGTCTGAATTTAATACTTATAAGCATTCAGGACTGCCTCCTGCTCCTATATGTATGCCGTCAACAGAGGCTTTATCTGCAGTTTTGAACTACGAAAGGCATGATTATGTTTATTTTTGTGCAAAAGAAGATTTTTCAGGTTATCACAACTTTGCTTCCACTCACGCAGAACATATACAAAACGCAATACGTTACCGCAATGCTTTAAATCAAAGAGGTATTAAATAAAAATTGTGTAATATCCGTTCAATATTGTCAGGACAGAAGAATTTTTCTTAATTCGTCCATTTCCTGTTGTGTCGTTGCCCATGATGTAACAAAGCGACATACGAAACTTTTTTCGTCAAACGGGAACCAGTGTGTGAATATGACTTTCTTTTCCAACTCTTTGACTTTGTCGTTAGGAATAATGACAAATTGTTGATTGGTAGGGGAGTCCAGATAAAAAGAAAAACCTGCCTGTTGTAATAAGTCTTTCAGTTGTTGAGCCGTTTGAACGGCGTGTTTTGAAATCTCAAAATACAGATTATCGGTAAAAAGTGTATCAAATTGGATTCCTGCCAAACGCCCTTTCGCCATCAAGGCTCCGTGTCTTTTTATAATGGAGAAAAATCTTTTCGGAGCGTTATGATGTGTGAAAACAACGGCTTCTCCGCACAAGGCACCTACTTTTGTACCGCCTATATAGAAACAATCACAGTGATCGGCAAGCCAAGGTAAGTCAAAATCGCACTTTTCGCACATAAGACCGTAGCCTAATCTTGCTCCGTCAATAAATAGAGACAGTTCGTACCTACGACATAAGGAATATACGTCGTAAATTTCCTTTTTAGAGTAGATTGTTCCGAATTCGGTAGGAAAAGTTAAATATACCATTCCGGGTTGTGCCACATGGTCTCTGCTTTCGTCATTCTCAAATACATTCAGATAGTTTTCAATCTGTTCGGCACTGATTTTACCGTTTTTTGATTTCAATGTTATGACCTTATGTCCGAAAGCCTCTACGGCTCCTGCCTCATGGACGCTGATATGTCCCTCATCGGAAGCAATAACACCTTCATAACTGTTTAACATTCCGTCAATAACGGTAGCATTGGTTTGAGTACCTCCGCAAAGAAAGAATATGTCCGCATCTTCTTTATTACAGGCTTTTTTTATTTTGATTTTAGCCCGCTCGCTCCACTCGTCAAAACCATAGGTTAAGGATTGAGTATTATTAGTTTTGACAAGATTTTCCAAAATTTTAGGATGAGCTCCGTTATTGTAATCACATTCAAAATTTAACATGATAAAACTTTATTTTATGTCGTAATTAAGTTTGGTTTTTATGTCGGATGACAAATTTTTTGAAAATATTGTTTTTAAAATTTCGGAAGTAAAACGGTGTTTGCGTTGGTAGGAATGATAAGTTTGGTTGTCAATATCAAAATCTTCGGTGAAAATTTCTTTCGGTGAGATATAAATGTACGCATATTTGAAAACGATACTTTGATTATTATCTTCTTTTGTCAAATCTTCCTTGTCAGGGCAAATAATCGTAATGTTACGCCTGCTGCATTCCTGTTTGAGAAAACCGATAGTCGAATCGTAATGATCAATCAAGTATTGCCATGAAAAATTATCGTATTTACTTTCTCCTATCTTTTGAATCGGGCGTAATTGTAAGAAATCCATATCATAACTGCCGAAAACATTGAAGAAATCTGCAAGTTCCTCGCAGTTGTCTTCATTGATTGTATAATTGATTCTTAACTTAAAATTCTTAAATTCTTTTTTCAGAGAGGTGATATATGTCAATGACTTAATAAATTTCTCAAAGGAAGCATTTTCCATTAAAGTTTCATAGGTCGTTTTCTTTACTCCGTGCAACGAAATCGTAATTTCGTTCAGCCCCGCCTTTATATACTCATACAAATCCTGTTTTTGCAGAAGATTTGCGTTTGTTGTCATGGATATATACGGTATATTGTATTGTTTTGCAAGACTTATTATGTGCGTTATGTCGTTATACAACGTTGGTTCCGCACCGCAACCTATTTGTAACTTTAATGCGTAAGGGAAAAACTTTTTTGCAATCTTTGTTATTTGATATCCGGACAATTTTCCCTGCATCGTTTTTCGTTTTTCGTCATCCGAGAAATAGCACATCCGACAACGTAAATTGCAAGCAAGAACAGGATCCAAGAAAATGCCGTAATATCGTTTTCTTAAATGGTGTAAGGCAAGTATTCCCGCAAGTTTTATACGGGAGGACTTAATCAGACGGTTGATTTTTAAAAGCCGATAGACGTTCATCACGCTTTTTTCTGTGCATCTCTGTCGTAATGAGGCATTTGTTCGGGAATAACCAACGAAATTTCCACAAGGCCTCCGAAACTGCCGTCATCCTTGAACCAAGGTGTCTGATAAATCAACTTTTTTTGACCTTTCTTTGTTATAGTATATACATTCGGTGTTTTGGAGTCAATGATATGCTGAATAATCTTATTACTCCGTTCGTTGTGGCATCCTTTTATGTCCTGACCTACTGCGGTCTTATTTACGTCTTTAAGATTTACTCTCTTGGAGTGCGTATTCATATCAATGAATATACCGTTTTCATCCGTAACCGTAATAGCTACTTCATTCAATCCGTCAGCCCAATTTTCCATATTTGTAATATTTGATTTTTAGTTAAAAAAACGGCATGCAGTAGCGGGTTGGTTGTTCAAAATTTCCGTACTGCATGCCATATATTTAGCCTTAGTTTAAATTATTTTACGTTCAAAGCTGCTAAAGCAATGGAATAAGTCTTGGTATTTATAGAATCACCTCTTGACGATAAGATGCAAGGAACTTTTGCTCCGACAACCATGGCAGCAAGTTCGGCTCCTGCAAATTTAGTAGCCGTTTTGTAGAACACGTTACCCGGTTCGATAGCAGGCCATACCAAACAATCCGCATCACCTGCAACTTCGCTCTTCAATTTCTTAATTTCAGCACTCTCTTTATCGATAGCAACGTCCATAGCTAAAGGACCATCCACGATAGCACCCTTAATCTGTCCGCGTTTATTCATTGCAGCTATCAAAGCAGCATCAACGCATGCAGGCATTCCCTCAAGCATTTGTTCCGTAGCGGCAATCATAGCAACTTTAGGGCATTCGATTCCTAAAGAGTGGGCAGTATTTATAACATATCCGACAATGGCTTTCTTTTGTTTGAAGTCAGGTGCAGGAATAACTGCAACGTCGGAGGTTATCAACAATTTGTGATAAGCAGGTACCTCAAAAACGGACACATGAGACAAAACAGGTTTGCCGGCAGGCATTAAACCGCCTTCTTTTGCCAAAATAGCACGCATGTATTTGTCAGTAGAGCAAAGACCTTTCATAAGGATTTGACCTTTTCCCTCATTGATTAAACTAACTGCAACTTTAGCAGCCTTAGTTTCGTCAGCTTCCTGAACTATTTCTTTGTATTTATTAACGTCTATACCTTCTGCTTTGCAGGTTGCTTCGATTGTTGCTCTGTCTCCTACAAGTATTACATCAACAATACCTTCGTCAATAGCCTTACTTGTTGCTCCAAGCGTATGGCTGTCATTTGCATAAGCAGCTACAAGAGTTTTTTTGCCTTTTGCTTTGGCTGCTGCTATAATTTCCGTTAATTTCTGCATTTTTTTTATGATTATTTTTTTTATTTTTAACAAACAGGGTGCAAAAATACTTAGATTTGTTTAAATATCAAAATAAAAAATTACTATTTTTGCAAAAAAATATACTTATGACACGAGGTGAAATAATTTTGCGTGCAGTCGAGTTGAAAGATTGTGAAACCATATACGGATATGAGAACGATATTTCAGTTTGGACGGACGGTATAGGTAAAAGGTTTTATTCCGCTTATGCAGTTGAACAATACGTTCTGACAACGCAAAACGAAGATATAACGAAATGTGATCAATTCCGATTGATGATTGACATCAAGGAGAATGATTCGGCAACAACGGTGGGCTGTGTTGATTTGTATGATATGGATTTTGTAAATTCCAAAGCAGGCGTCGGTATATATATAGACAAAAGATACAGACAACTCGGCTATGCGGGACAAACACTTAAGGTTTTGGAAACTTATATTCGTAATATTTTGAATTTCCGTCAATTATATGCTTTTATCGGAAGTGAGAACACAGTAAGTCAGCGTCTTTTTGCAAGTTGCGGTTACGGAAAGACTGCAGAGTTGAACGATTGGCTCAAACGGGGCGACAAATACTTTAATGTGTTTGTATTTCAGAAAATTTTCAACACAAAAACCAATGACCGATAGTTTGAAAAGCAGTTTCAGATCGGCTGTTTGTGATTACTTTTAAAGTACTTTTGAGAAACGGAAAAAAAGTACTATGATTTTTGCCGAAATCTTTGAGAAAACGTCAGAAATCATTAAGAAAATGACAGAAATCACGCACTTTTTTTTGATAATAACTAAGATGTTGATATACAAGTAATGATATTAACCGAAAAAATATTAAATTCGCACTTTTAAATTGTAAAAATATAAAATGAAAAAGATAATATTTGTTCTGAGTACGGTTTTATTTGCGGCAAGTCTTTTTGCAAATTCCACGCCGATAGAAAAAAGAAAAGGAAGACATAAAGCAGTAAAAAAAGTAATGATGACAATGACCGAAAGACAAATGATAGGTCAGTTGTTTATGATAGATTCTTATGCCTCTTATGACACAAAGCAATTGGCAAAAGTGTATAAACAGATAGACAGTAACGGAATAGGGGGAATTTGTTTTTTTAAAGGAACTGCAAATGACTTGCGTCGTATGAATGAACTGTATGCAAATCGAAGCAAAATACCTTTGTTTGTTGCCATTGACGGAGAGTGGGGATTGGGAATGAGACTTACTGATTCCAAACAAATACCTATGGCTATGACTATGGGTGCCTTAAAACCTGAGTATTATCATCTGATATACGAACTCGGACAAAATCTTGCCTTACAGTGTAAAGCCTTAGGAATTAACATTAATTTCGCTCCCGATGTTGATATTAACATCAATGATGATAATCCGGTTATTAATATGCGGTCATTCGGGCAGGATAAAAATAAGGTTGCAAGAATGGGTATGCAATATTTCAAAGGTATGCAATCTCAAGGAGTCATGGGAGTTGTAAAACATTTCCCGGGACACGGAGATACCAAAACGGATTCTCACAAAGCAACTCCTGTAATTTTCCATACAAAATCGTTTATTGACACAGTGGATAGTTATCCTTTCAGATATGCGATAGAAAACGGAGTTTGGGGAGTAATGGCAGGGCATTTGGAGGTAGGAGCTTTAACAAAAGATACTGTGATTCCCGCATCCGTCAATAAGGATATAATTACTGATTATCTTATTGATGATTTGAATTTTGAGGGTCTTGTATTTACGGATGCAATGAATATGAAAGGATTGACACTCAGGTACGGTAAGGGAGAAGCAGAAGTTATGGCGATATTAGCAGGGGTGGATGTTATACTCATGCCTGACAATATTGATGTTGCAATAAATGCCGTTGAGCAAGCTTTAAAGCAGGGCCGTATTTCAAGAAAGTTGATAAAAGAAAAATGTAAAAAGATTCTGAATTGGAAATATGATATGGGACTTTTTGAACGAAATACGGAGTATTCGTTACCGGATGAAGATGTTTTGAAAGAATCCGACAGCCTTACCAATCAAATCTATGAGAAAGCAATAACTTTGGTGAAAAGTAACGGAACATTGACATCATCTGATACGGTGGAAATAGTATCGGGACGTTTTTCTTCTTCAACATCTTATTACGGTGTTGCAAAAACTGAATTCAAAAGACTGAAAAAATTTAATGACTCGGCAGCAAATGCAAAAACATTGGTGATTTACGGTAATGCTTATGTATTGAGATATATAGATGATACATACAATTTTGATAATATTTTAGTAGCATACGAAAATAATGATTTTACACGTAATGCCGTCAGTCTGATTTTACAGGGTAAAATGACTCCAGAGGGATTGCTTCCTGTTACTGCACACAAACGGCATATTGTAATTGAGGATGAACCGAAGAAAGAAGAATATACTGACTTACAGTTGCTTGTAGATGCAGGAATCAATCCGAATATGGCGGCAGGTATAGATTCTATTGTTATTGAAGGTATTAAACGGAAAGCTTATCCCGGATGTCAGGTACTGATAGCAAAAGACAATAAGATTGTTTTTGACAGGAATTACGGCTTTCAAACCTATGATAGTGTAGTTCCCGTACAGGAAAATACGATTTATGATGTTGCTTCATTGACAAAGGTAATAGGTACGACACTTGCAGTGATGAAATTGTATGAGTTGGGAAAAATAGATTTGGATGCTCCTGTCAAAACATATCTTCCCGAGTACAAACATTGTAAGTTCAGTAAATTGACAATAAAAGAACTGATGAGTCATTATTCAACTTTGCCGGCTACTTATCCTTTCTGGACAAAAACTGTTAAGAACGGGGAACTTGACTCCGAGTTATACGATTATAACGTCAATATGGATGAAAACTATATGCCTGTTACGGATGAATTGTATATAAAGAAATCCTATTTGCAGACAATGAGAAAAGATTTGAAATCGGTTAAGTTGAAAGACCAGCAATATACATATAGTGATCTGAATTTTTTGCTGTTGCAATATATTATTGAACAGGTGAGCGGTCAAAGTTTGGATAGTTTTCTTGATAAGTTTTTCTACAAAAAAATGAAATTGGAGAATACTTGTTTTAATCCATTGGAAAAAGGAATAAGTATTGATAATATAGCACCTACTGAAGAAGATACGGTGTTCAGACATCAACTTATCAGAGGTACCGTACATGATCCTATGGCAGCATTAAACGGAGGCGTTTGCGGAAATGCAGGTTTATTCTCTACTGCACACGATGTATATTTGATTTGTAAAATGCTTTTGAATAAAGGAGAACTTGACGGAACGAGGTTTCTTAACGAAGCGACTATAGATGTATTTAACAAAAGATATTTTAAAGATAAGAATATACGCAGAGCGTTGGGATTTGATAAACCGTTTATTTCATCGCCTTCTACTCATTGCAGCAAATATGCATCTCAAGCAAGTTTCGGTCATTCAGGATTTACGGGGACATATTTTTGGATAGATCCGTCCGACAACACGATTTTTATATTCTTATCCAACAGAGTTTATCCTGATAGTACCCCTAACAGATTGGCATCAATGAATATCCGAACGGATATACATGATTTGATTTACCGTTCAATAAAAGACAAATAGGATATGGATAACAAGACGGCATTATTATTACGGGATTTAGCGACAAAATATGAAACTGCTGATTTTATTGCTTCGGATCCGGTGTCCTTTCCGCACCGTTATTCGGAAAGGAAGGATATAGAAGTAGCAGCTTTTATTGCACAATGGTTGGCATACGGAAGGAGAGATTTGTTTTTGAAAGTTTTGGATAAGATTGGTTGTCAAATGGGAGAATCTCCTTATCAATACATTATGAACGGAGAGTTTGAAAAGTGTAACGGTAATGACACCTGCCTTTACAGGTTTTATACTCTTGCAGATTTTTATTCACTTTGCAAAACGTTACAAAATATTTATTCGGAGTTTGATTCCCTGGAGTCTGTTGTAGAAAAAGAAAATATTTTATCAGGATTTACCAAACGATTCTCTGAAGTAAAGGGAATTCCTATGGATACAAAATCGGCATGCAAAAGACTTTGTATGTTTTTGAGATGGATGGTCAGAAAAAATTCTCCCGTTGATTTCGGTTTGTGGAATTCAATAAGTCCGGATAAACTAATAATTCCTGTGGATGTGCATGTGTTCAGACAGAGTAGATTGTTGGGATTAACCTCTGCCGTTTCCGTTTCAATGAAAACGGCTTTAGAAATAACCGATAAGTTAAAAGAAGTCTTTCCTTCCGATCCTTTGAAAGGCGATTTTGCATTATTCGGACTTGGAATAGATTCAATGCGATAAGTAAGAATTAACTTTATTATGATTCATTGATTTTTATAAGAAACTTTTAATATTATGCGTTTATTTAAATAATTTTTGTAACTTTGCAACCATCATTGGGATTATTGTAAAAGTAAATAGGACTGATTATGTATGTAGCAATAGCCGGCAATATAGGAAGCGGGAAAACTACTCTTACTGATTTATTGGTAAAAAATTACGGTTGGTCATCCGTATATGAGCAGCCTGAGGACAATCCTTATATTGTCGATTTTTATAATGATATGAGACGGTGGGCATTCAATATGCAGGTATTCTTTCTTCAGAAAAGATATACTCATCTTATTGAAGCATGGAAGAAAAATAAAAATATTATTCAGGATCGTACCATTTATGAAGACGCTTACATATTTGCACCTAATTTACATTCTATGGGTTTGCTTTCTACCACTGATTATGAAACATATATCTCTCTTTTTAATCTTTTAAATTCACTTGCTCCGGCTCCTGATTTACTTGTTTATCTTAAAGCAAGTGTTCCGACTCTTATCAACCTTATTACGAAAAGGGGACGTATATATGAGAACTCCATACGCATAGACTACATTACTTCATTGAATCAACGTTATGATGATTGGTTTAATTCCTATAAAGAAAGGAAAATTGTTGTGGATGTAGATAATCTTAATATAATTGATAACCCTGCGGATTTAGGAATTGTTTTTGATAAGATAAGTGCGGAAATAAATCCTTTGTTTAAATGATGCGAAAAACTCTTGCTGTAATACCTGCCCGTTACAAATCTTCACGTTTTGAGGGAAAACCGTTGGCTGTGATTGAAGGACGGCCTATGATTGTTCATGTGTATGATGCAGTTGCCGAAAGTAAGTTATTCGATAAGGTAATTGTTGCAACGGACGATCGGAGAATTTATGAAGTTGTAGAGAAATTCGGCGGTAGATGTGTGATGACTTCCGATAAGTTAAGAAACGGTACGGAAAGAGTAGCACAGGTTTTGGACCTTTTGGAACAACAAAATGAATATTTCGATATTGTAGTCAATATACAAGGGGATGAACCTCTGATAAAAAAAGAGATGATTGCTCAGATTCTCAAAGGGTTTGAACAAAACGATGCTCAAATTGTTACACTTAAAAAACTTATTGATAAAGAAGAGGATATTGAAGACCCTAATGTAGTGAAAGTTGTATCATCCGGTAACAGAGCATTATATTTTTCCAGAAGCAAAGTCCCGTTTAACAGGGATGAAGATATTGAATCCTTGATTAAAAAGCAAATATATTACAAACATATCGGAATATACGGTTATAAGACCGATATTCTGAAACGTATAGTCCGACTGGAGGAGAGTCCTTTGGAAAAAGTTGAGAGATTGGAGCAACTTCGATGGTTGGAAAACGGATATGAAATCATTGCAATGACGACTTTATGGGATACTGTCGGAGTTGATACCAAAGAAGATTTGGAAAAAGTGATAGAATTATTAAAAACGTCAAAGACTATAATAAATACCGAGCAATAATATGAATGTTATAGAGAATTTATACGATTATTTGAAAACCAACGATAAGGCCGAGCTTATAGGTTTCGGAACTTTTTATGTTAAAAACTCATCCGCCAAAATTAATGACTTAACAGGAACAATTGAACCGCCGAAAAGAGAATTGTTTTTTACGCGTGAGCAGAGCGGAGATACGGGTTTTGTTTCATTTATGGCATCTAATGAATTTATAAATGAACAAACGGCTTACACTTGGATAAAACAATATTCCGATTCCTTGAAAGATAAAATTCAACAGGGAAGACAGGTTACATTGGGTAAGTTAGGCAAGATAGAAAAAGGGTTGTTGGAAGATTATTCATTCACACCTTCGGATGAATTGAATCTTTTAGGAAATAGTTTTGCTTTAGGGACACTCAAGAATGTGCAAACATTCGATTCTGTTGAGGAAGATGTTGAGTTGATTCATACAAAACCGCAACAGGATAATATTGTATCCGAACCTAATATGCCGAAAGAGTTTGAAGATAAGAAATCAGAGATAGAACTTCAAATTGAAAATGCCCGCAGGTTAAAAGAAGAGGAGAGAATTCTCGAAACGGATAAACAAACCGAACAGAGAATTATTCAACATTCTGAGGCAATAGTAGAGAATACAATAGAAAAGCCCGAGAATATAACTGAAGATGAGTTTAAGATCAATACAGATAATTCGACAAAAGAAGATAAGACGGAACAGACTATAGACAGGGCAGCGGAGTTTAAAGAGAATATCGTGGTTGAAGATATTAAGAAAGCAGATAATGAGGACTATTCAGATCGAACTGCTGCTGAACGATCAAGACAAGAAGATGTTTTACTTCAAAAGGCGGAAGAAATCGTCAAGAAACATAGTAGCAAAAAGGATAAAGTAAAGAAAGAGAAACGTACTAACGTTAGAAAGAAACGTTGGCTTATACTATTGTGGATAATAGCAGCACTCCTTGTTTTGTGTATTGCTTTTGTTTGTATGCATTGGCTGGGATTACTTAAAAATATTGAAGTATTGAAGCCTGTTACGGATAAATTGTCTTACTATATCCCTGTTCGGGAAACAAAAGTTGTGAATGCCGAACAACCTTTGGCAGAAACTATGACGGAGTCTTTAAATGAGTTGTCAGATGCGGATGAAGATTTCTATGAAAAAGAAGAAATTATAGAAGAACCTCTGCCTGTACGTAATTTAAACACTGTTTCTGCCTCACAATCTACTAAATTAAAGACTGCAAAAGCACAAAAGCAGAAAGAAACAAAACAAGAAAACGTTACGCCTCCTCAAGAGGAAAATGTTGTTGTTGATAATACACCGGTGATAGTACAGAATCATTCTAAACTTGGCTTTGATGTTGTAAGCGGAGCTTATTCTGACAAAGCAAAAGCCCAAGAGCAGGCACAAAAAGCTAAGCGTTTGGGCTACGATGGTTATGTTATCACGAAAATTAAAGGAGGTACACCTATATACTATGCTTCTTACGGCTCAAGACGTACTCAAAGCGATGCTACTGACTTATGTACTTTAATTAAAAACAGATTAGGAGGCGATTTTTACATAATATCAAGATAGAATCTGTATTTAGATTGTAATGAATTCACAATGCGGAAAGCAGTATAATTATTATACGCTTGATAATGGTTTGCGTATTGTTCATAAGTATGACAATACGCAGGTATCCCATCTCGGTATTACGATTGATGCGGGAAGCAGAGATGAAAAGCCGTATGAAAATGGAATCGCTCATTTCATTGAACATTGTATCTTTAAGGGTACTGCAAGGAAGCCGTACTACAGAATATTGTCGCGTATAGACGGGGTTGGGGGAGAATTGAATGCATACACTACTAAGGAGGAAACCGTAGTATATGCTACATTTCTCAATCAGTATTATGAACGTGCTGCAGAATTGTTAAGCGATATTGTTTTTAACAGTATATTTCCCGAGAAAGAAATAGAAAAAGAAAAATCGGTTATTATAGATGAAATAAATTCTTATGAAGACAGTCCGTCAGAATTAATTTATGATGATTTTGAGCAACTTGTTTTCGGTAGAACGGGACTTGGCAGAATGATATTAGGTACGGAAGAAAAGGTGAAATCTTTTTCTGCGTCAATGATAAGAGATTTTATTTCAAGAAATTGGTTTACCAATAAGATGGTTATATCAACCGTCGGCAATATTCCTTTTGATAAATTTGTACGGTTAATTGAGAAGTATTTTTCCGATGTACCTGCAAGGATAGCTTCTAACAAAAGGCATACAACCTACAGATATATTCCAAAACATATAGAAGAAAATCGAGATACTTATCAGACTCATGTGATGATAGGTAATATATGTTATTCTTATCGTAATCCCAAACGTGTGGCATTTACATTATTGAATAATATGTTAGGATCTAATGCCATGAATTCAGCATTGAATATGCATATAAGGGAGAAATACGGTAATACCTATTCAATAGAGTCGTCTTATACTGCATATCGAGACAGCGGTATTTTTCAAATATATGCCGGTTGCGAAGAACATTTTGTAGAAAAGATAAAAGACTTGATTATTAAGGAACTTGAGAATTTCAAAAATAAAAGATTGGCACAATCTTCATTAAGTCGGGGAAAGCAACAACTGAAAGGACAACTTGCCATTCAATTTGACGGTAATCAGAATGAAATGCTTTCTATCGGTAAAGCTCTTTTGAATTATGGTAGAGTGAGTTCTTTGGAGGATAATTTTGAAGATATAGACACTATTACACCTAAAGATATTCTTGAAGTTGCAGATGAGGTTTTTGTCACAGAAAAGCTGTCGTCTATTGTATATCATTAAAGATATATTTACATATTTGTTATAATAAAGCAAGCAGTTTAGCACTCAAAACTGCCTGCTTTGGCTTGTAAAATATAATCCTATTTAACGAGTATTACCAAACAGCGACTTGCCTGCCAGAATTCATCAGCAGAAGTTATTAATAATGATGACGGTTTTGAAGTATTGCCTTGTAAAGAGTATGAATTATTAGGATGAGATGTCAATATTTCTACTTTTTGTCCTGTCAATGGAATCTCACTTAAATTACGAATGTCAATTTTTTTCATCATGCTGACATCACCATTAGATGCCATTGTCGTTGTTTTACCGATTCCGATAAATCCTCCTTTAGTATCTATCAATCCTGCTTTTTTCAGTTCCTTTTTTGTACCTACTATAAAATAGCCTGTGTATCTTTCATCTTCAAGTTTTAGCAGTTCAGCCTTATTCTTCTTACTTTGTTCCTGCAACTGTATCACTTGGGTATTCAAGTTTTTCAATTCTACATCTTTGTTCTTCAGATCTTCAGTTAATTTTGCAATTTGATCCTCTCCGTCGGCTACTTTTGCAGTTAGAAGATTTATTCTGTTTTGCATATCTTCTGCTTTAGAGTTATCATTTTTCTGTTTTTGCAGTTGGTTTTGTATGGTAGCAAGACGTTGTTTGTCTTTTGCCAATAAATCTGCGATAGCATTTATTTGAATTTCTATATGTTTGGCAACATTTTCTGTTATTGCTGCATCAGAAGAGGTTATTTCTCTCAATTCTGCGTATTGAGAAGATATGTTCATTAGGTTATCGTCTATATCTCTCATTTGTGCTTCCAAGGTCTCCGCAGCCTGTATCTTTTCGTTTAAAAGGGTGTTAAACGAATCTTTAAGATGTTGCTCTCTAAGGCGGATTTCTTCTTTATTTGAACAAGATGAGCAAATAACTATTGCAGTTGCAATGCATAATATCAATATTCTTTTCATAACTTTGAAATTTATTTTATCGTTATCATTTTTTCTCTTTTGAATTTTCCTTTTTTATCTTGTTTTTATAAACGGGATACATTATTGCTCCTATAAGACACAAAAGCAATACGACAGAACCAATCCACGCAAATATATTTCCTCTTTCAAGCGTAGAACTATGGCATTTAAATTCTATAGTATGATTTCCTTTCGGAACATAAAGACCTCGAAGTACGTAATTTACACGTAAATGAGGCACTTCTTTGCCGTCAATAAATGCATGCCATGAATCTTTGTAGTATATTTCCGAAAATACTGCAACTTGATCTGTTTTTGATGAGGTCTTATAGGTCAGATGAGTAATGTCATTAACATCTCCTTTTTCAAGATTTATTCGTCCTGTTATATCCCTATTCTGAACTTGTTTTACAATCCTTTTGTATTCGTTGTTAATAACGGCGGTATGCTCAGGGTTGAAATTATTCAGGGCTTTTATTTCCTCGTCAGCGTTATTAACCCACCGAATATTGTCTATAAACCATGCAGCTCCCAAGGCTTCGGTATTTTCAATAAAATTATCAGGTGAAAGTATAATATAACGAGTATCCAACATATTAAGCACAGCGAAATTAGGGACAGGAATACTATGATTATCTTTGTATTGATAGTACAATTGGCGGACAGGATTCTTGGATAACAAAACAGAGTCTTCATTGTTTGGTTTATATTCAGGATTAAGATTGATAATGTGAAAATCAATCAAGTTCTGATAACGTTGCAACTTAACTGCAGAGTAGCCTCCTATGGAAGGAAGGAAGTATGATGTAGATGCATCGTTGAAAGAGTTTTTGCTAAGATCATAAACTCTGAAATGCGGTATTTTGGAGTTATCAGTCAAATCCATGATTGCCGACTCGGCAGCAGTAGGATAATTTGCCGTTTCACTCTTCGGTCTGAATGAATCGTTATTTACATATCTTCTGTCTATACCCCACAAGTCCACTATTGCCAATATACCTATGATACAGACAACAATTATATTCTTTTTTATTTTTCCTGAATTCAGAAGTAACAAAGCAGCAAAGGATAATGCAATGAATACAAAAGAACGCAGTGAGTCCGATTGGAACATTGCTTTTCTGTCATCTTGCAGAGCAGTTATAAAGCTTTGACCCATTTCACTTGCAAAAAGGCTGTCTTTTGATGATGAAAAGTCCGAGAACATTGTAGGAACAAGCCAAGCGAGTAAGCAAATACCTCCCGTTATAGCCGCACTGATATAAAGAGATAAGGATTTCTTTTTGTCGTTTTCGCTTTCAATAAAGTATTTCAAACCTATAATGGCGGATATACACATAGTAATATTAGCAATAATCAATGCCATGGACGGAGTACGGAATTTATTATATAAAGGCATGTGATAGAAGAGCCATGAATTGAAACTCATAAAATTACTTCCCCAAGATAATACAACGGATAGTATAGTTGCAATCAAAAGCCACCATCTCCATTTGTTGTCAAGAATAAAGAATCCCAATAAGGCTAAAAATATCACCACTGCTCCGAAATACACAGGACCTGCAGTAAAAGGCTGTTCTCCGTAGTATGTACTTGACAGATAAACGTTAGCCAATTGTTGAACGGCTTGCGGATTCTGATTTACGGTCGGAGTAGATTGTAACTCTCTTATTCTGTTTTGTAGTTGTTTGGAATCTTGAGATGCTATTCTTGTGTCTGAAGAGCCGCCTCCCATGTAATCCGGAATCAATAATGTCATTGTTTCATTCTTGCCGTATGACCATTTGAATGCATAAGATATATCCAGACCTTTTTGATTTATGTTTTGTTGAGAATTTTCAGGTTGAACGGTTAATTCACTACCGCCTCTCATAGTTTGTTTAACGTATTCATTATTGACGGTCAGATGTCCTATAAGAGGTAACACTGACAATACCGCTCCGAGGATCAAAATAAGAACGGATTTTCCGAAATCTTTGATATCCTTGTCTTTGATTGCAAACACAAGATAAGAAATCACAATGATAACAGCGGTAAGCAGAGTGTAATAAGTAATCTGTATGTGATTGAATGTTAATTGCATTCCCAAAGATATTGTAAATACCAGAAAACCGGCAAGATATTTTTTCCTGAATGCTAATATCATACCTGCTAAAACAGGTGCAATCATCGCCATTGCCCATGCTTTGGTAATGTGTCCTACGTTTATTATGATGATATTATAGGACCCGAGTGCATATATCAGCCCTGCAAACAAAGACATCCAAGGTGATACTCCCATGCATATCATAAATATATAGAATCCTAACGCTAACAAGAAAAATACTCCGATTGTGTTCGTGGAGTCAAACAAATTCAGCGGTTTTATCAGACTCTCAAATATATTTCCGTGCTTATCATAATTTATTTGGTATGAAGGCATACCAGAGAACAGATTAGGAGCCCATTCTCCTAAATGGCCTGTCATTCTTTTGTTATCCTGTTGAGCTTTTATCATGCTCGGATACTGTACCATATCACTTTGCGGTAGAATTTTACCGCCCAAAATAGGTGAAAAATAGATAAGTGATGCTATAATCAAGATTATTACAGCCACAACATGAGGTAAATACTTTTTATAGTTCATTTGTTTTAATTATTTTAATCCTAAACTGCAAAAGTATAAAAAAAATAGTTTTCTGCAAAATAATAAAAGGATAAAGTTGTCGGCAAAGTATTATCGTAAAGTAATTTTTGGTTACGGATTTTTTAATACAAATGATTTTTGCGTAAATCAATTCGGAATATGCTGAAAATTACGGGGAAAATTTATGAAAATTACGATAGTCTTTTGCAGGATATGAAAAAAATAGCCACTGTCATGCTAAAAAAAACATGGAAAAAAGGTTCAAATATGAAAAAATAATATACTCTTGCCCTTGAAAACAAGTCTTACGAGGTAATTGTTCTTCCCTTGTAAGCAGATAATCAACAGAAGAGCAAGAAATTAAAAGTTTTTTGAGATGAAAAAATTAAGAGTTTTGTTATTAGCAGTATTTGCTATGGCAACAACCGGTGTAATTGCACAAAGCAGTCCTTGGTGGTTGGAAGGACAATTAGGAGTTCAATACGTTAAACCTGACGGTTTTGATGCAAGAACGAATTTCAATATCGGATTCGGTGCTAACTACAAATTGACTGAGTCTTGGTCAGTAGGTGCTAATTTGATTTTTGAAAAATGGGATGATGGCAATGCAGACGGAAATATGTTTTACGTAAATCCTCAAGTAGTTTATTCTCAACCTATGTGGGGACGTATGGTTTGGACTCCGTCCTGCAAAATAATTTTGGGATTCGGTGACGATACAGAAATCGGTTTAAGTGTTGATTTGTTAGCATTTGAGTACAGATTATCAAATCGTTGGGCTTTAGGTGCAGCTTGTGATTTAGGTAATGTATCTTTCATATCTAATGATGCAGGCAGTACATTCGGTTTCCAATTAGGAAGAAATACTTCTACTTTAGGAAATATCGGATTCCGTTTCGGTTTCCATTTCTATCTATAATAGGGTAGAAGAGCGATATTGTCGCTTGTAGAGCGAAATAATTTTAAGGACGGTATTTTGCGTAAGCGGAATGCCGTCCTCTTTTTTTATTTTTAGACGTTGTTATTTATACCAAACAACGTAAAAGTCCGTATTTGAGGTGTCAAATACGGACTTTCTCATTCCTTTATTAAGAAGCGGAAAGTATAGGATTCGAACCTATGGTGCAGTTACCCGCACACTTGATCTCCAATCAAGCCCAATCGACCACTCTGGCAACTTTCCTTAAATGTATCTAATAATTTTCAAGAACTTTTCTTTATACATACCCTCACAAAAAAAGGCAAGAGTTTATTTCCCTGCCGATTTTGTAAGTATTTCGTCTCAAATGAAACTTCCAAACATCAAATTCTGCGGAAAATATAGGATTCGAACCTATGGAACAGCAAGCCGTTCACTTGATTTCGAGTCAAGCCCAATCGACCACTCTGGCAATTTTCCTCCCATAAAATCACAAAAGAACTAAATTGTAGCGCATAAGGGATTCGAACCCTTGATTTTGAGAATGAGAATCTCACGTCCTAGGCCAACTAGACGAATGCGCCTTGATTTCGGTTTGCAAAATTACAACAAATTTTAATATTGACAAAATATTTTCTTAATTATTTTTCTTATTTATCGATATTGCGTTTGAAGTTCCGGTTTTGAGGAAGATTTTGTCCGTTTTAAATGATGTATTTTGAAGGTTTGTAAATTTTGTTTTTGTAATCAGATAATAGAGAATAATGATTACAAAAATTTTTTTAATGATTTCCGTCAAAAACAGGGAGAATTCCGAGATTTTCTTAATGATTTTGAGAGAAATCATTGAGATTTTTAAAACGCTCATTTATATTGATTTAACTGCGTAAGAAATTCTGTAAATCAAATGTCAATTTGCAATATTGTTCAGAGATAAACGAAAAATATAATAAAACAATCGGGAAATACTCCTTTTTGTCAGTGTCTGACAGAAAATGAAAAGTATTTCCCGATTCAAAAGTTTATGAGTTAAATGTTATAATACCAAAACCATATAGTAACTTCTACCGTTGTTCGGGTAGAACCCTTCGATTATAACCTGACCTTTTCTGTTATTCAATTGTAAGGCATCGGCCAAAGTTACATTATAATTATTATCTATGGCAGTTATTACAAATCCGTCCTTTAGTCCTTGAGAGGCTAATTTACCTTTGCCTGCTTTTGTTACAACCAAGCCGTACGATATTTGATAATATTGTTTTTCATTCTCATTCAATTCCCTTATCGTAGCACCTAAAACCGTATTTGTTCCGCCGGATTGCTTCAAAGCCAATGCTTCAGTCTGTTTTTGATCCGATAATGTAACTGATTTCAAAAAAGTCTGTCCGTTTCTGTCAATTTCAAAGTCTATCGTTTCATTAGGAGACAGTTGTGTCATAATCTCATTGACTTCCGAAGCGGTATTGACAGTTTTGTTATCTATTTTGACGATTATGTCCCCTTCCTGTATTCCTGCTTTCTCACCGACAGAACCTTTGATTACGTTCTGCACATATACACCGTGATTGTCTTTCAGATTTTTCTCGTTTTGCAATTTTGAATCAATTTCTCTTGTGGTTATTCCTGCACTTGCTTTTTGTGTTTGTCCGTATTTAATCAAATCGTTTATGACTTTTTTTGCAATATTTACGGGAATGGCAAATGAATATCCGGTATAAGAACCTGTATTGGAGGCTATGGCAGCATTAATTCCGATAAGTTTGCCGTCAGTATTGACCAACGCTCCGCCG
>JAFUYA010000073.1 GCA_017477025.1 Bacteroidales bacterium
AAGAAATCAAACGTTCCTCCCATATCCGCTTCCTTTTCGGTAGTCATATCAAACAAAGTCAAATCAACAGTGGAACCTCTTGTGTGTCCGCTTTTCTCCATTATGTAATCCTGAGCAAAAAGTACGTTTTTATTCAAATTAGGATAGAAATAACGCTTCATAAGTGTGTCCTTGTCATCCTTAGACCACCTTACAAAATGATCAACAGCCTTTTGCGGACGGTAAGCATCGTATATTTTCAAACGGTATCCCATCTGCTTGACATCATCACTCACTTTCTTAAGTGCATCTGCGGCTTGCTTGGTCAGAAGTGCCACAGGTTCTTTGTAACCGTCTATTCTACTGCCGACAAAATTGAAAGTAGAATAGTAACGTATCTCCAAAATGGCATCAGGTACGGTTTCGGTTAAATTAACGAAGTTTTCGCTGCCGTCATTTTTATTATTCAATTCAACGGATTGCGTATTATCTGCCGTGTTTCCTGAATTTGTTTTATCCTTCTTTACGCAAGATATTAAAATAAGTGCCGAACATAAAAATATGACAACACCGATTAATTTTATATTTTTCATTTATTAAACCTATTTCGCTTTTAACGGATTCCTTCACGGGTTTCAATTTTTCCAATCATGTTGTTATCTTCGTGATGTACTAAAAAGATAATGTATTTGTCGTGAGTAAGGAACAAAGTTTTGAAAAACGGCATTTCTTTGCTGTCCTGCTTTGATTTGAAGGATTGTAACCAGTTGTAACTTCCGTCTGAAAATATCTGAACAAAGGAAACCTGAGTACGTAGTTTATCGCTGTCGTATTGTTTGTTAGGAGTAAATTGCCCGTCTTTGAAATTAGCAATATGGTCGTTGAACATAATATACATTCCATAGCGATCACGTGTAAGTTGATAGCCGTTATAATCATTACTTCCTCTGTATTCTTTCTGTCTTTTAGCAATAAATCCGTTACCGGTAACAACGCCAGAATTATCAATATTGGTAATTACAATATCTCTGTAAAACATGGCATTTTCTCCCGTACTTTTCTCTCCTTTTCTTCTCGGAGGTTGCACTTTAGACTGGTAGCGTTGCTCTCCTATCATGATAACATTGCCTCCTATCATAGGGACTAAATGATCAATGTAAGTGGTAAACTGAGACGGAATAACCATGCCGTTACTTGCAACCGTAGGACGTACCGCTTTCTTATCCTTTGGATTAGGTTTGAATGGAGCAACCATGTTATCGTTCTCGTATTCCTTGAATTCAACTTGAGAAAAATTCTTTTGGTAGTGGCGTCGTTTATCAAAAGTGTAAGCAAAAGAACCGGAAGAAAGGTAAGGCTTTTCATTACTTGTGCCGTAATAACCTGCTAAAACATAGTCGCCTTCTAAATTAAAACAGCATTTCATATCGGTAACCCACGCTTTTTCCAACTGAAGAGTGTATCCTTTGTTGATATAAGGTTCCAAATGTATCAAAAATGCTTTGTCATCAGCGTGATTGATTTTCTTTCCTTCAACATATCCGTTAATGGCAAGCAAAGCACGCTTTCCGTCATTGGAAACGGCCACGTCAGTTACCTTATACTTTGACATTTGTATGTTTTTAAGAGCATAACCTTTATCCCAAAGCATATTAAGTTTATCATCATATATACGAATTTGTGCATTGCGTCCGTTGGTGTCGTTTTCAAACAGACAAAACGCCATTTTAGTCTTGTTTTCCGAGAATTTAAACAAGTAAGGAGCTTGATTACTGTCTGCAAAATAGTTGTAAGTTATGAATTTTTTAGGTTCGTCAATAAGACGCATATCTCTAAGATGTAAGAATTCGTAATAAAGGGTTTGTTTCCCCGTTTTGGTTTCTGTTTTTTTATTTCGTTGGCTTCCTTTCGTCTGAACAGGTTTATCTTCTTTTGTTTTAGAAAGAATAAATCCGACCAAATCGTTACTTCTCCACGTTTGTTCTATCTTAAACTTGTTACTACCGAAATTAATGCGAACAACTTTTTCTATATTTCCGTCTTTATCAGTACGGGCTAAATAATAGCGTTTTTCAAATTCTCCTTCACCGACATATTCATCCAAACTATAGTAAAAATAATAGCCGTTAATATCCTCTGCCAAGAATCGGGCATCTTTACAATTATCTTTTATCTCATGAAATCTCTCACTCCATTGAATACTCATCTGACTGAAAGACGTAGCTACTGCTAATAGACTTATTATGAATAAAAATATTTTTTTCATACTTGATATTATTTATATGAATACTGCGGTGCAAAGATAAGAATAAATTTTGAAACATTGTTTAACATGTATTAAAAAAATGGTTAGTATAATTTTTGATTCTTTTGTATGCAAAAGAAGATCTTGTCAAGAGAATTCATGAATACAGTATCTTTTTACCACGATAAAGAAATACCGGATGCTTTCATTTCAGTTCTTTGTAACAGCATCCGTATTTGTTTAGTTAATACGATGTATATAGACGGATAGTCTTTCTGATTACACCATGCAGTGATATAAATTTCACTGTAACCAAATGATTATAAGTTATTTTAATGCATTAATTCATTTTCGGAAAGTAGTTCAGGACGGCGTTGTCTTGTACGTTCGATAGAATTTTCGTACTGCCAACTTTCAATTTTTTTAGGATCTCCGCACAAAAGTACTTCAGGCACTTTCCATCCTCTGAAATCTGCAGGACGAGAATAAACGGCAGGAGCAACCAATCCGTCTTGAAACGAGTCACTTAATGCACTTTGTTCATCATTCAAAACTCCGGGGATTAGTCTTGCAAGACAATCAGAAATAACGGCAGCAGCCAATTCACCTCCGCTTAAAACGTAATTGCCAATAGATATTTCTTGTGTAACAAAGTGTTCTCTTACACGTTCATCTATGCCTTTGTAATGTCCGCACAGAATAAGTAAATTTTCTTTTAAGGAAAGATTGTTTGCTATCTTTTGATTAAGTAGTTCTCCGTCAGGAGCGGTATAAATAATCTCATCATATTCGGTTCTTGACTGTAAATCCTCAATACAATTAGTTAAAGGTTCTACCTGAAGAACCATTCCTGCCCCGCCCCCGAAAGCATAATCGTCAACACTTCCGTATTTATTCTGTGAATAATCTCTCAAATTTATCATATTCACGGATAATAAACCCTTGTTTTGTGCTCTCTTTAGTATGGAATAGGAGAAGAAACTTTCTAACATTTCAGGGAACAAAGTAATTATGTCAATCTTCATCTTTTTCTTAATTTCATCAGGTTGCAAAATTACGCAAATTTTATATTTTGAGAAAAAATAGATGTTTTATGTGCAATGATGTTAAATTTTTATTGTAACTTTGCAGTGTTTTCAAACGAAGAAAAGGGATTGGTATGAAAAAATATATGGGAAAATATACATTATTTTGTATCGTTTTAGCATCTGCAAACTTGCTTTTTGCACAAGTTAAAGATTATAAAGTTGTTCCTGATTTTGATTATTCGGATTACAGCAGTCATATAAGATTTATGACGCAACCGTGGGTTTTGATGAATCAAACTTTGTATTTAGAGAATGTAAATGATACGCTGTTGGATTATTTCTATACAGGAATGCGGGCCAATGCTTATGAAAAGCAAAAGAAACACCAACAAAATAAAAAAACATCTAACTCTTCCCGAAGAGAAATTGACGATTCTGGTAGCGGAGTAAACGCAAATAATACCGTACGATTCAGAGGACAGAATATTTCCTATTATCAACTGACTCGTATGACTAAAGAAAAATTGCAAACGCTTAAGGGAGCATGGTTTGTTGTGTTGGATTATGTTCCTGATCAATTTGCTTTCAATAGAATTAAGGATGCTGCATTAGGGAAACAAGACTGGACTAAGTTACGTTATCCGTTTATGAAGTTACTTGTAGGCGGAACGGATGATACAGTTTTCTATGCGTATCAAAATTTTTATAATGAGTATCATTTTCCATTTACACCTATGTCGTATTACAACTCAAATAAGAACGGATATCCGGTAGGCAAGAATACTAATTCAGATCTTAACTTGATTCATTATGATACTAATGCTAATTATGCTATCGTCCCCGATTTTCTTATAGGACAAAAGTTGACTCTTCCTGTAGTTACTGATGCAACAATAGAAAGATTATACAACGGTATCAGAGTTTATAATTATGATGATGACAGTCGTAAGTATTCCTTTACTGAATATCCTGTAGCAAAGGCAAAACGATTGCAAGGAGTTACGTTTGAAGTTAAGGATGTGGCTTTTGATGCGGCTAATTTAACTGATGTATATTTGAAATTAGTAATTGACGATCGCAACGACACTATATTTTACAGATATCCTACAAAAAAGGAACGTCATTTGTTCCCATTCGTGATTGACAATTTTCTAAAGAAGATTAAAAAGGAATATAAGGATAGAGAATTTATTGTGCGTGGAAGTAAGTTTCCTTTAACAGTGGTTGATTTGAGAAGGAAAACTCCTATTACTTTGCGTCAAGGAGATAAATTTCGTTGTTTGGATGTCGTTGTCAAGGACGGAAAATTTCAAATGTTGATGCGTAACGAAAAAGGGCGTAAGTTTTATATGCCGGAAGATTTTCAATTAGGGGATTGGCTTTCATTTGATAATTG
>JAFUYA010000074.1 GCA_017477025.1 Bacteroidales bacterium
AAATTGACAATTATTCCTTTCTTGTATGCTTTTATTATGTAGATTATTGCCAAAAGACTTATGAAAATAAATACTAAAGAGGAGATAAAAACAAAGTGAGGTGTTTTGTATGAATCGAAAAATATCAAAAGAAAGAATCCTAATATCCAAAATACAAAATGAGAAAGAATATGCATCATTGCGTAATTCAAAACGCTGGATGTTGCTTTTTTCGTTCCTAAATCTTGTTTAACGGCTACAATTCTGTAAGGTTCCCCGCCCAATGCCATTACGGGGGTTATGTAATTGATTGCATATCCACTTATTGTAAGGCGGAACATACGTAACCATGATAAACGCTTTTTTTCCTCCTCGCTCAAATAAGAAAGCGTCCGCCATGACATTGTATTAAGCGGATATACCAGAAGACGTGATAATATGATAAGAAAAATCCACCATTTTACTTTTAGCAGATTTTCCACAAGTGCAGTCCAACCGAGATTATAAAGCATTATCATAATGATGACAACACCTATAGCGAAAAAGATTGCACCTATTTTATTCTTCTTATCCATATTGTTTCGTAATGATAAAACGATTAATTTCTTTTTACCGAATTTATCTGTTTTAATTCCTTGTTGTAACTATCAAATAACTTTTCTTCCTTTCTTATTAAGAAAAATAATATTGCATTCGTCACAATAACATCAAACACAAAGTAAAGCCACTGCTGTTTTATCAATAAAGAGAAAAATAAAAACGCCACACGAGTATTGAATTGTAAAATATTAGTCAAAGGCATGTACTTTTTGTTTTTTTCTCTTATCTCACTGCACAAATCTTTGGGAATATTGTTGCCGTACATCATAATAAGCGTATTCCAAAAGGCTTGAAATTTCGGAGAAAGTGCCTCTTGCGTTTTGGTATAATTTAAATAAAACCACATAGACACTTTACCGAACGGATTTTCTTTAAACTTTATTTTCTTAAAATCTTCTTTTACTTTTTCAGAGACGTCATGTTCGCTTCCGCTTTTACCTTTTAAGAAAAATAAATGCACGTTTCGATAATAATCGGCCATACCTGCCGCAAATATATGCGAAATGCCCGCCGCTATTGCCAAAAGCCATATACCCAAGGTAGAATATCCCTCAAGTAATGTCAGACGTAAAACCAATGCCAAATAAATTATAATAAACCAAATATCGCCTGCCAATCCGTCAAGTATGCGTCCGAGTTGTGTTTTGTTATTAGTAAGTCGTGCAAGTTGCCCGTCAGCCGAATCAAGTGTATTCGCCAAAACCAAAAGTATCATACCTATAATGTTAAGTCGCAGATCTGTATAATAAAACAACCAACCTCCGACCGCTCCTATAAATATACTTGCAATGGTTATCATATTAGGCGTAATATGTAAGGGAATGGCACATTTAGCCCAAAAATAGCCGATAGGACGGTTGAATTTAATATCCCACCATTCCTCGGTATCAGAAGATTTCAAAGAGTTTTGAAAATTTATCTTGTCTTTATCATATTGCTTTTTGTCTTCCATAACGAATAAACTCTTTTTTATTGTTTCA
This sequence comes from Bacteroidales bacterium, assembly GCA_017477025.1. Taxonomy (GTDB): domain Bacteria; phylum Bacteroidota; class Bacteroidia; order Bacteroidales; family P3; genus Scybalousia_A. The sequence goes on from JAFUYA010000074.1 coordinate 1,560, forward strand.
TTATATTAATTATTTGATACTAACCTGACTATACTCTCTGCTGCTTGATTCCTGCATGCCGAAAACGAAGGAAAATCATTCATATCTATTATATAAAAGTTTCCTTTTTTATCAACGGCGGCATCTCCTCCGTAAATATCCAAACCAAGTACTTTTGCTGCTTTTTGACATGTAAGAATAAACTCCTGTTTATTAATTTCAATACGTTGTTTATTTACATTTATATCATTATTAAACTTATCTTTTGAAGGATAAGTCATATAAAAGAAATTATCCGACAAGACGTTTTTCCTATCTTCCTTTTCATTGTTACTACAATCCGAAGCAATACCGTAAAACTTAATAATATCACCTTCAATGTTTTCGCTTATTACAGCAGTTTTAATGCCTCTTGAATTGTAGTTTTTTAATATTGCGTTTGCCTTATCACTACTTGCAACTTTTATTACGTCAATTTCTTCAACGGTTTGAAAATCTCCGCGTTTAATCCATAACTCCGCAGTTTTATCATCCGTATTTTTCAAGATGTCAAGTTCATTAAAATCTTTAATTTCGGTATCTGTTTTCACAATCCGAGTTGTCGGAACGGGTATATTGTTATTTTGCAAAATTTTTACCTGAGTTTCTCTATAGCAATTCAGACAAGCAAAGGACGAATTAATTACTCTGCAGCCTTGTTTTTCCCATTCATGCAAATATTGTATTACCTCAGGATTACGAGCCATAGAAACGATTAACGGATAATACTCTTTTTGAAAATCAATTTGAGTTTCTTCCTTACAAACAACCGTAAAGCCGTTTTCCCGTAACTTGTCGGCAACCCCGTTTATGATTTGTTCGTCTTTGTTTTGCGAATTAGGAGAATATTCGGCGTAGCGTTTGATGCAAAGTACGGTTGTGTTAAAATCCGTTATCAATTTTTCGGCTTTTTTAATGTCTTCCACGTGGTCAATATCAATAACTTTGGAGAAAAGAAACGCTTTAACACAGAGTTTCGCCTCAATAAGCGAACGTTGATAGTTTCGCATACGGGAAACATTAGCTTTGATGCAATCATCTGCCTTATCAATTGATTTTTTTCTCAAACAATAGATTCCTGCCGACACAATATCAATATCATCAGTTTCTTTGCTGTCGCAAAAGGCAGTAACGGTAAAGTCATCATCCGTTTTAACGTACAAAGGTTTCTCGTCATCAATGTATTTGGTAACTCCCATTAACGCATCAACGTTTTTATTTGATTGAAAGCAAGAAATATATTTCTGAAAGTCTTTTTCGCTGAAAATAGTATCAACGGTCGTCAAACAACATTCCGTAATACCAGTTTGATTGATGATGTTCCAAAAACTATGCAGTGAAGACGGCGTACTTTTTACTATCAGATTAATCTTTACACCCCAATCCTTGCCGTCAAGGTAAGATTTTAATTCACCGCTTTCTTCATTTATTATAACGGATATACTCTCTGCCGAATTGTCTTTAAAAATCCGTATCAATCTTTCTATAAGATATTCACCGCAAACCTTAACTAAGGGCTTTACACTTTGAAATCCCTCTTTTCTTAATCTGCTTCCTTCTCCTGCTGCTATTATTGCGTAATTCATATCTTATCGTTATTTGAGTAAATAGGTTAAAAAGTAAAACGTAATCTGAAACGTATTCCCCATTTTGCCACGTTGGGATTGTCAAGATAAGTAAAACGGCGAACATAATCAATCCTAAGAACTTTGAATATGTTGTCAATACCGACATTTGCCTCTATATACGGTTTTTCTTCCAAATGGTAAGTTCTATATTGCCCTTTGGAATTGCGGGCAAAGTCAATAAGGTCGTTATCAGCGGAAGGAGTGTTTTTTTCTGTCAATCCGCCCCAAATGGCTTTAACAGCAAAAACTTCACGTAACTTCAAAGCACGGATAAGCGGGATACGATTGAAAATATATCCGTTAAAACAATAGTTAAGTATGCCTTGAGCGTAATAATCGCTGACAAATTCAAAATAATTCATCAAGTTAAATGACTCATCCTGGTAAGCCCAGTTTTGATTCGCCTGATGGACGAAAGTAAGCGGGTAAGCAACTTTGCCGAATATTTTTCCGCCTTGCAAAGAAATGTCGGCAAAACCGAAATTTAACAAAAACCAACGCTTTTGTATTTCCATTTTAATTTTATGAAACGAATAATCCGCACCGAATAAGTCTGCACCGTAAGTATAATTGAGAATAAAAATAGGAGCAGTGGTATTCATAGTCATTCTGTATTTTTGGCTTTGATAGAATTGCTCGTTTTTAGCGTAACGCAATTCAATATTGAATGTAGTTGTAGTAAGCGGATTGTTTTTATTGTATTCGGTCAAATATTTTCCGTTATTCATTGACAGAGAATGGAATGTGTTTTCCAAATTTGCCAACGGAATGATTTCTTTTCTTTCTGCACGCAATTTTGTTGAGAACTGCGACATCGTTTCGTGCCAATATTCCAAATAATATCTTGTATTAAGAGTCATAAGGTCTATATCTCCGCGATTAAAAGACAAAGTAAATCGGTCGTATGTACCCATAAGTAAATGTTGTCCTGGAATCTCGGTATTTTTTTCAATTCCCAGCGTCAAAAGATTAACGGGAAACTCCCATTGATGGTAAAGTTTGTCTGCAAAATTGTACATGACCTCCGCATTGTACTTAAAAGTTTTGTCTTTCGTACCGTAGGCTAAGAAACCGTTGAGAAAGATGTGTTTATCAAATTTAACATTGGTCTTTCCTCCGACTCTCAAACGGACTCCTTCAACATTATTCCACGAAATAGAGTTTTCCAAAGGACCGTAATCCACTTTACCCAGATCAATATAGCCCGAAACGAACGCCATTAAGGTATTGAAAAATATTCTGTAAGTAGTAATAGAATTTAATTCGGTAGGGATGTTATAGGTGTTGCCTTCATTTTTTGTAAGCGGAGAGATACGATTTTCTTCCCACCAGGTATTAGTACGTTTGTTGAATCCCTCGACTCGTTGTGTTACATCATTATTATTATAGAACTTATCACCTTTGTCAATGCCGAACTCATATCCGTCATAAAACGTTTCCTTTTTGCCATGTACCATTGCACCGAAGACATTACCCTCCATTAGAACCTTATTTTCGGTCAAACACAACTGATTGCCTATACGGGTATATTCCTGATTCAAACTAAGGCTCTCAACAAAGTTAACACTTGTCTTTTTAGGGAACTCCAAATATATTTTTTTAACGGCATAGGAAGAATCTTTGGTTACCCACAATTTTCCGCTGAAACCTATATCACGCATATTGGCAGGATTGAACGCAAGTACAATGCAACTATCGCCTTTATACTTCAAAGTGTCGGTAAGAAAGAATTGATAGAAACGCGTTGCGAACGGGGCAAGCGGAGAAATCAAATCATTACTTAAAATTCTTATGCTGTTATCATAAACATTGACATCGCCGAATACGTCCTGCAACATAAAATCAATAGTTTGCGTTTCAATAAACTTACTTATCGTAACGTCTTTTTGTCCCATCAACATGGTTTTGGCACATGAGGGTTGTTTGCGATAATGTTCCTCGTAGAGTTTCTCCATAAAATAGACAGGCATATATTTTCTGTCTGAAAGTTCGGATTGTTGAATGTTGTCGAACAAAAATCCTAACTTTTTGAACCCTTTTTTATAACGAAGTGAATCATTGACGTTAAGAAGTGATATTTCCGTTTTTTCGTGTTTGCGATATTGGTAAAAATCCTGAAAAGTTATGTTATTTTCTTTCTTATGTGCCTGAACGTTTTCCATAAGAATGACGGCAGGATTGTTTTTTCTTTTGTATTTCTCCTTTTTTGCCACAATTACCGTTTCTTCCAGCATAACAGCTTCGGGAGTCAATTCTACGGTGATGTTTTGTTGAGTATGCGGTTTTATTTTTCTTGCAACCGACTTGTACCCTATAAATTGAAAGAATACGGAATCGAAATTCTGTGCAGCTTTCAAAGTGAATTTTCCGTTTTCATCAGTAATAGTGCCGATAAATACCGAAGATTTAGAGTTGGTTGTAACGTTTACAAACGGAATTACTTCTCCCGATTTGCTGTCTCTTACAATGCCGCTGACAATGGTATTTTGTGCAAAAATATTCCCTGTCAAAGCAAGAATCAGGAGTATTATTATTTTGGTCAATATGTATCTTTTCATCAATTTTATTTTGTTCCGTAGCAGTACGTTTCTATTTGTCAGAAACGAATGTGCAAAATTACGCATTATTTTTGATATTTAATTATCTATTTTCTTGATTTTTTATTCCTTCATTATCCCATTATAAGGAAAAAGGTAAATTGAATAATTTTATATCGTTGGTTTTGCAAAAGGAAATAAAGGTATGTAACGTGTTGAATATGAATATGTAAATTTTGTTAATGATTTTGGAAGTTTTTTCACTGATTTCTGCGAAAATTAGAGAGATTTCTGTCGTTTTCTCAATAAAAATTTTCACCATTACATTACTTTGATTTTCATACAATGAGAAATGAAGAATTCAGGGCGGATTTTCCACTCAATTACATATTTTTGTAAACGGAAATATCGGATGTAACTTTGCAGGATTGAAATTTTATATAGTAAAATTATTTGTTTCTGAAAAAAATTACTAACTTTGCAGTTGTTTTATTGAAAAATGCAAAAATAAATAAAATAAATAGAGAAACAAGTATAGATATGGCGACAAAAGTAACAAAAGAACTTGTAAATCCACGCTCAATTGTTGTGGTAGGTGCAAGTGATGACGTAACAAAACCGGGCGGAGCCTTGGTCAGAAATATAAAAGAAGGAGGATTCAAAGGAGAATTGTATTGCGTTAATCCTAAGGCGGATGAAATACAAGGAGTTAAATGTTTCAGAAAAGTAGAGGATCTTCCGCAGGTGGATTTTGCCGTAATGGCAATAGCAAGTAAATTCGCCGAAGCAAGTGTCAAGGTATTGGCCGAGCAAAAAGGTTGTAAAGCTTTTGTAATTATTTCAGCAGGTTTCGGGGAAGAATCTCATGAAGGTAAGGAATTGGAAAACCGTATCGTTGAGATTATCGAGAAAAACGGAGGTTGCCTGATCGGACCTAATTGTACGGGAATTTTTACTCCTTATCATCACGCTATTTTCTCTCAACCGTTCAGTGAGCCTTCACCGAGAGGCGTTGATTTCATTACCGGCTCGGGAGCAACGGGATGTTTTATTATGGACATCGGAAAACAGCAGGGACTTCACTTCAACCACTGTTGGGCTGTCGGAAATTCGGCTCAACTCGGTATAGAAGATTTGTTGGAATACCATGATGAGGTATTTGATCCTCAAAAATCAAGTAAAGTTATTATGCTTTATATTGAGAATATCAAAAATCCTGAAAAACTTTTGAAACACGCCAAATCCTTAATCAAAAAAGGTTGTAAGATTGCAGCGGTTAAGGCAGGATATTCCGCAGCAGGATCACGTGCTGCATCATCTCATACCGGAGCATTGGCTACTGACGATGTTGCCGTTGATGCTTTGTTCCGTAAAGCAGGAATAGTACGTTGTTACGGTAGAGAAGAGTTGGTTACGGTTGCCAATATCTTCACTTATCCGAGATTTGAAGGAAAGAATATTGCCATAGTAACCCATGCAGGAGGCCCTGCAGTTATGCTAACCGATGCTTTGAGTAAATGCGGTTTGAATATACCGAAAATAGAAGGCCCTGTAGCAGACGAACTTTTGACAAAGTTGTTTCCTGGTTCATCAGTAGCAAATCCTATTGACTTTTTGGCAACGGGAACTCCTGAACAATTAGGAGAAATTATTGATGCCGTTGATCAGAAAATGGACAATATTGATGCAATGTGCGTAATATTCGGAACACCGGGGCTGTTGCCTATTTTTGAAGCTTACAACGTGTTGAGCGAAAAACTGAAAACGGCAAAGAAACCTATATTCCCTATACTGCCTTCTACAATGGTAGCGGGTGATGAAGTAAAAGATTTCGTAAGCAAAGGCAATACTTACTTCCCTGATGAAACAGTTTTCGGAAATGCAGTAGGCAGAATAGTATCTACTCCTGAACCTGCAACGGAAGATGATTTGGTAAAGATTGACACACAAAAGATTCGTTCGATTATTGACAAATGCGACAACGGATACATTGATGTCAAAATTATTAACGAACTGTTTGACGCTGCCGGCATACATCATACGGTTGATATCTCATCGGACAAAGAACAGGAAATAGTTGATTTTGCCAATAAGGTAGGTTATCCTGTCGTTATGAAGGTTGTAGGACCTGTTCATAAGAGTGATGTAGGCGGAGTTTCACTTAATGTCAAAGGAGAGGACAATGTACGCAAAGAATTCCAACGTTTGATAAAAATTAAGGATACTTATGCTGTTCAGTGCTATCATATGTACGACGGAACAGAAGTTTATATAGGAAGTATCAAAACTCCTATGTTCGGACACCAGGTTCTTTGCGGTTTGGGTGGAATATTTATCGAAGTTTTGAAAGATGTCCGTTCAAATCTTGCACCTATCGGAATCAAAGAGGCTAAAGAAATGATTCATTCTTTAAAAGGCTACAAGATCATCCAAGGTGTGAGAGGTAAAGAGGGAGTAAATGAAGACCTTTATGCCGACCAGATAGCAAGAGTTTCGGCTTTGGTTCAGGTAGCTCCTGAGATAGCGGAGATGGATTTGAATCCGCTGTTGGGATCTATGACGGAAATAGTTGCAGTTGATGCAAGAATAAGAATAGAAAAGTAATCCGTAGAACGTAACGGACAATTTGCACTGACGTGCATGTGTTTGGTGTGCGTCAGTGCATTTATAAAAACTGATTGAATATGAATAAAATTACGTTAAAGAACTTTTTTATGATGTTATTGGCTTGTTTGCTGATAATAGTTATGATGTTGGTTCAGTTATCCGATTTTGAACAGAAAGTACCTTTGACTTTTACTTTGGGACTTATAGTTATGGTTGCTGCTTGTATATTCATATTGTATCAAACGATAACCATATCCAATGAATTGTACAAAAACAAGACCTGTTTAGACAAACTAAATAAAGAGTTGCAGTCATTGAAGGATAAAGAAAAGGTGGAAGAAGTCGTTCCCGAGAATTTGTAAGATAATATGCGACTACATTTTTACAAGTATCATGGAGCCGGCAATGATTTTATTATATTTGACGGCAGAAAATCAACACTTGATCTGACAGTTCCGCAAATCATTAAGTTGTGTAACAGACATTACGGTATAGGAGCGGACGGTATTATGATTTTGAATAATACCCCTATGGCTGATTTTGAGATGAAATTCTTTAATCCCGATGGCTCGGGAGGAATGTTTTGCGGCAACGGAGGCAGGTGTATAACCATGTTTGCAAAGCATATCGGTGTGTCTAAGAATGATGTATTCTCATTTTTGGCTGCAGACGGTATGCACTTTGCCCGTGTGGTTGATGATACAAATGTAGCATTAAAAATGACCGATACAGACAAAGCAGAGATTTTTGAAGACGGTATTTGGATTGATACGGGAACTTCGCATTTTGTTTGCTTTGTTGAAGATATTGAAAGGGTAGATGTAGTCGGAAACGGTAAGAAACTTCGTAATGATAAAAGGTTTGAGAAACATAACGGGGCTAATGTTGATTTCGTTCAAATATTAGGCGATAAAGAATTGGCTATTAGAACGTATGAAAGGGGAGTGGAGAATGAAACTTTGGCTTGCGGGACAGGTATTGTTGCAAGTGCCTTGACTTACTGCCTTAAAAGGGGACTTGCAGACGGCAAACATCTAATAAAAATCCATACTCTTAATGATGATTTGACAGTGGAGTTTGACAAAAGTGGCAATGCTTTCGACCGTATCATATTGACAGGTCCTGCAGTGGGAGTTTTTGACGGAGAAATTACTATATAACGCTGCTTTACGTAGCATTTTGCCGTTCGTTATATGTAATATTTTTTAGATATGAAGAAATTTTGTTTTGTTTTATTACTTTGTCTTTCTTTTTCCTTGACTGCCCAGAAAAATTATAATATGCAGGGAATGGAAATGATACTTCAGCCTTTGATGGAAACGATGTATTCCGCTAATTCTTCCAATGAACGTTTTGCTGCCAATGAAAAATTCATCAGTGAATTGGAAGATGCGTTGGATATGGAAAAAAGTTTCTCCTATCCGTTTTCCGGATTGAACAAAATAAATATACTTACATCTAAAGATAAACAATTCAGAGTATTCACATGGGCGGTATGCGATGATGAGGGATATTGGGAAAATTACGGCTATATACAATCTCGAAATAACTCAACGGGTGATTACGAGGTTTATCGTTTGTTTGATAAAAGTGAAGAAATAATTTCTCCGGAGGAGCAAAAACTTAATGACAGTACGTGGTTCGGTGCTATCTATTATGACTTGATTGAAACCAAATTTGATAAGAGAACTTATTATGTTCTGTTGGGTTTTGATGCCAATGATATTTATACAAAAAGGAGGGTTATCGAGCCTGTATATTTTCGCAACGGAAGTGGAAGACCGGTATTCGGACAAAATGTTTTTTATAAAGAAAAAGAGAGGCAACGATATATTTTTGAATACTCTACTGATGCAAGTTTTACATTGCACTACGGTGAACAGTATTATGACATTGTAACAACCCAGAAAGCAAAAAGTACCGTTTTTCACAAAGTCCAACCGTTTGAGACCGTGCCTAATGAAACGAAGAAAGAGAAAATGATATTTTTTGATGAATTGGAGCCTGCAACCTCGGGTATGGAAGGTCTTTCTCAATACTATATTCCTTCGGGTGAAGTAGTCGGATTGTATTTTGAAGGAGGAAAATGGAAAAAGTTGAAATATAATGTACTTCCTCGTAATAAGGCAGAAAAAAATGATGATTACACTCCTGATGATTCAAAACGCAGAACATTATTTCCTGAAAAGAAATAGAATAAAAGAGTGTTTTCCCGTTTAAACGGTGTCCTTAAATTTGTGTTTTTTATATCCTTTAAATATTTATGAATCAACACTTAAAAAAAGTGTGTGATTTCTGTCATTTTTTTAATGATTTCTGAAGTTTTTTCACTGATTTTTGCAGTTTTCTCAGTGATTTTTTCAGAGAAAACAAATCTTATTTTTTTATTGTTACAATTGTAAGATTATTTTTTTCTGATATACTCCTTTTTTGTCCGTATTTTGGTTTATTTTCCGAAAAACGTGAACTATTTTTTCTAAAAGATGCAATTATTGTTATATTTTTGCGTTCGTAAAGTGAAAAACAAATATACCGGGATTCAAACAATAGATAAATTGATATAAAAATGAAAGGAATGATGATAAAACTTTTGGCGATCGGTCTAGTCGGTTGTTGTATAATTAAGGCTGATTGTCAAAATCTTACGTTAGATTCTTGTCGTAATATGGCATTGCGGCACAACAAAGGAGCAAGAATTTCACAAGAATCCTTACTTGCGGCACAAGAAATGAGAAAAGCGGCTTTTACCCAATTTCTTCCGTCTTTCAATGCTGCAGGTACATATCTTTACAATTCAAAAAATTTATCCGTACTCGGAGAAGACAAAGTTCTTCCCGTCGGTTCTTTGACTCAGGACGGGAAATTCACATACACTTTGGATGATATTGTTACAATAGATTATATGGGACAAAAGGTTCCTGTAAATTCACAGGGAATGCCGACAACAGATCCGAAGGAATTTATACCTAAGCATGTAGCTTATTTGCCGAAAGACGAACTAACGTTTGATATGCAAAATGTTTTTGTGGCAGGTATAGGATTTACTCAACCGATTTTTATGGGAGGTAAAATTCTAGCATTGTACAAGTTGGCAAAAGCTACGGAAGACATTGCAGCACTCACGGCAACAAACGGAGATATAGGTGTGATGATTGAAGTGGATGAAGCTTATTGGAGAGTTGTTTCTTTACAGAAAAAGGTAGAGTTGGCAAAAGAATACAATGAGTTGTTGAAGACAACGTATTCCAATGTGAAAGCGATGTTTGACGAAGGAGTTGCGACAAACAGTGATTTGTTGAAAGTTCAGGTGAAACTCAATGAAAGTGAAATGTCATTGACGAAAGCAGAGAACGGTTTGAGTTTGAGTAAGATGCTTTTGAATCAAATATGCGGAATGTCTTCCAATGAGGATTATACACTGGATGATGCAATAGACGATCGAAGCAATAATTTGGTTAAAATCGATAATATAAAACAGGAAATAAATAATCGTCCGGAAGCATTGATGTTGGAGCAAAGTGTAAATATTGCGAGGACACAAGTTGATATTGCACGTTCGCGTTTTTTACCTAATATTGTTGCAAACGGAAGTTATGTACTTTCTAATCCGAATTTGTTTAACGGCTTTGATAAATCTTTCAACGGAATGTTTACGGTAGGTATAGGAGTAACCGTTCCGATATTTCATTTCGGAGACAGAATACATACATTCAGAGCAGCTAAACATCAGTTGCAGATAGCGGAACTGACACGCGATGAAGCTTTGGAAAAATTGGAATTACAGGCTAATATGAAGCAAAATTCCAGAAATGAAGCCGTTAAGCAATCAACCATGGCCAATAATAATATGCTTCACGCTGAAGAAAACTTACGTACGGCTCAACTCGGCTTTGATGAAGGCGTTATTTCCACAAGTGATCTGATGCAAGCCCAAACAGCATGGGTTAGTGCTAAAAGTGAGGTTATTGATGCGAAGATAAATCTGATACTTACGGATTTATATTTGAACCAGTCTTTGGGAAGAGTTCAGGTTCCTCAAATAGACAGAGAAGAAAAATAGTAGTTATCCAATTAATGTATAATCGCAGAAAAAAATAGTTAAAAGAAATGAAGACGAAAGAAAATAAAACTTTAGTGATGTCATTCGTTATTCTGATATCTTTCATTGCCGTGATAGGTATTATAGGATATTTTATTCTTTCTCCTAGTGAATTGATTTTACAAGGTGAAGTGGAGGCTAACGAGGTAAGAGTTTCAGGCAAACTTGCAGGAAGAATTCTCGAACTTAAAGCAAAGGAAGGAGAGAGTGTTGAAAAGGGGCAACTGTTGGTTTTGATTGACTCTCCGGAAATTAATGCCAAAGCCTTACAGGCCAGAAGTGTTCAGCAGGCTGCTCAGGCTGTCAGCAATAAAGCGAATAAGGGAGCCAGACAGGAAACAATTGAAGGAGCAAAAGAACAATATGAAAGAGCGAAAGCTGCTGCCGATTATGCTACTAAGAGTTATCAAAGGATGAAGAATCTGTTTGATAAAGGAGTTATAGCAGCCCAGAAATTTGATGAAGTGGAAGCACAGTATAAGGCAGCAGTAGCACAGCAGAAAGCAGCAAAGAGCCAATATGATATGGCACTTAACGGAGTACAGAATGAAGATAAAGAGGCTGCCGCAGCACAGGTTAATCAGGCAAGAGGAGCTGTTATGGAGGTATCTTCATACATGGATGAGACTAAATTGGTTGCTCCTATCAGCGGTGAAATAAGTGAAATATTTCCTAAAGTCGGAGAATTGGTAGGTACGGGTTCCCCTATTATGACCATAGTGGATTTAAGTGATATATGGGTAACTTTCAATGTCAGGGAAGATTTGTTGAGTAAGATTAATATGGGCGATATTCTGACTGCAATGGTACCTGCATTAGGTAATAAAGAAGTAAAATTGAAAGTTAATTATATAAAAGTTTTGGGTTCTTATGCTACATGGAAGGCTACAAAACTTACTGATGAGTATGACACCAAAACATTTGAAGTAAAAGCCGTACCTGTGGATAAGATTAACGGTTTTCGTCCCGGTATGAGCGTTATAGTAAACTGGACTAAGTTGAAAAAATAATTACATTTACAATAAATAAACATGATATCAAAAGGATTTATACCTGTATTAAAAAGGGAATGGCAAAGAATGACCCGCAGGCCGATATATTTAATGATGACAATCATTATTCCTGCTCTTGTTATTCTGTTTTTTGCTACGTTTTTAAATCAGGGTATGCCATCCTCATTACCTATTGCGGTTGTAGATTTTGATAATTCGTCTACTTCAAGATTGATAGTAAGGAATCTTTCTGCAGGTCAAACTTGTAAGGTTAAGTATAAATTGACGAGTTACGAAAGTTGCAAAACTAAAATGCAAACCGGCGATATTTACGCTTTTGTTGTAATTCCGCGAAATTTTGAAAAAGATTTGCACAATCATAAAAGTCCTCAGGTAAATTTCCATACGGAGTATGCACATTACTTGGCAGGTTCGTTAATTATGAAAGAAATTCAGACAACTTTGACTACAATTGCCGCAGGAGTGGATCTGAAGGTGCGTTTAGCCAAAGGTCAGGATTATAATATGGCAATGGCACAAGTAAATCCGATAAAAACGGATATGCATATAATAGGAAACTCCATGCTTAATTATTCTTTCTATCTGACAAGTACGATTATGCCCGGAATTATATTTTTGATGGCAATGATATGCACCGTTTATGCGATAGGTATTGAGTTTAAAGTAGGGTCTTCTCAACGTTGGCTAATCATTGGTAAAAGAGATATAGTTTTATCATTAGCTGGTAAGTTGCTTCCTTATACCGTTCTGTTTTCACTTATGGTTATTCTGAGCGAAGTTATAATGGAGAAAATAATGGGCTTTCCGAGTAAAGGCGATCCTACATTATTGTATATAGGTGCTGTTTTGACGGTGTTGGCATATCAAGCAATGGGAATGGTGATAATAGGTTTGTTACCGTCTTTACGTACAGCGTTGAGTATTGCTGCTTTTTACGGAGTAATAGGTTTCACTCTTGCCGGTTTTACATATCCTCATTTTGCAATGTTGAATGCCGTTAAGCCTTATACTTACTTATATCCCTTAAGACAATATTATATGTTGTATTGTAATGTACAAATAAACGGATTGTCATTTTGGGATACGGTGATGCCGTTCTTTTATTTGATATTATTTGACTTTGCACCTTTACTTGTTATATGGAACATAAAAAGGACGGCTGTTAAACTGGATTATGAAAGAGATTAATATCATTAGTTATGAGTATTAACAGTAGATTACGAAGGAATTTAAGAGAGAACGGTAAAGCCTGGTTGGATATGTTTTATATCCTTCGTAAGGAACTTTACGGTATCTTCACGGATAAAGGGACCTTGATCATATTTTTTGTTGCAACATTAGTTTATCCTCTGGTTTGCGGTTACGTTTATAATAAAGAAATGATGCGTGACGCACCGATAGCAGTTGTAGATAATAATCATTCTTCTTTATCAAGGCAATACATAAGGATGCTTAATGCAACGCCTGAGGTTAGTGTCGCTTATCATGCCATGAATATGGAGGAGGCAAAATCGTTGCAGAAAAAAGGGAAGATACATGGTATAGTCAATATACCGAAAGAGTTTTCTTCGGACATAAACTCAGGAAAACAAGCTACCGTGAATATTTTTGCTGACGTAACTTCTTTCTTTTGGTATAGAAATTTGGCAACGGCGTCGGCTTACGTCAGCAGAACGATGGGGTATGGCATAGAAGCCAAGAATTTGATTGCAAGAGGCAGTACATATAATGAGGCAATGAGTTCAATACGTCCTTATATACCACAAGAACAAACCTTGTTCCAAATAGGAGGTTACCCTTCATTTATGTTACCGATTATTTGTATCATATTATTGCAACAAACTATATTATTAGGTATAGGAGTTTTGGCAGGAAAACATAGTGAGCGAAACAGATTCCGTAATATAACTCCTAACAATATTCATTACAGGGGTATATTTCGTATAATCTTCGGTCGTTTGTTGGCTGTGTTTATCGTTTATATTCCGATAAGCATTTATGTTCTTATAATAGTTCCGCACTTTTTTAATATACCTCAATTATATACAAGTCCTATAGAAGTTTTAACTTTCATTATTCCTTTCCTTTTGGCTTCAATATTGTTAGGAATGACATGTTCGGTATTCTTCCACCACAGAGAGAACGCAATACCGTTTTTTATCTTTATGTCAATACCGATATTACTGATGTCAGGATTATCATGGCCGAGAGAATCCATGCCTGACTTTTGGAGAAGTTTTTCTTATTTGTTCCCTTCAACTTTTGCTGCGAACGGATTTGTCAGAATGGGAACCATGGGTGCCAATCTTATGGAGATAAGTAAGGAACATTTGAGTTTATGGATATTGACTGCAGTATATCTTGTTACTACTTTCTTTGCATATAGGTGGAGATTGACAACGATTTGGCTTCAAACGGGGACTCAAGATAAAAAAAGCAGAAAGCATCAGTCAAGATTTAACAGATTGAAACTTAATGAAGGAAGGTTTTAAAGAATTACTTGATAAAGTTTCTTTGAAGTAATATCAGAGTTGCAAAAAAAAATAGTAAAAAACATACTTTTTTCTTGTTCATAAGAAAAAAACTGATTAACTTTGCACAATAAACGGAAAAGAATTTTAAGTACTTATGAAATCATACAAATTATTAACGGGTTTTGTGGCATTCATATTCAGTCTGGTAATTGCAGACGGGAATGATGACTCTCGTTTTTGTTATGATTTTACGTTAAACAGCGGTGCAGTCATTTCCTATATTACAGCCAATAGCCAAAATAATTCCTTTTCTCAAGATAAAGAAGCCTCAAAGACTGACTTTGAACTTCTGATAAATGAGAATCGCACTTTACTTTCCGATAGTGATTGTTTATTTGAAATACAAGGCGATGATTTTTATATAAAAAATCGCTCTGCGTTATTTATTTCCTATATTAATTCATATTCTAACGGCAGAGTATTGCATCCTCCGTTAGAGCAATTAGGAAGTCTTTTGATATAAATCATGGTTTGAGTTCTTTTCTTTTGTTTTAATTTCGCAACTATTTGTTTTAACGTTTTTTTTGTTGCGATATAGTTATGGGACATTAGGAAACAGACTTTTTTCAAACAAGATTTATAGATTCTTTTGATAAACAAGGGTGTGAAATATTCGTATTTTCACACCCTATTTTCGTGATTTTTCGCTTTTTAGCAAATAAAATTTCAAATATTACGTTATTCCAAAATCAATAAGTAATAAAAATTATAACATATATGCAGGATAAAGAATTATCGTTAAACAAAAATCCGCTTGTTTCTTATTTACAGAAAAGCCCGAATGAATTTACAAAAGCGGATATAATAAAGTATATCAAAGAAAACGGTATTGAGCAAATCAATTTCCGTTATGCCGCAGGCGATGGCAGGTTAAAAACGCTTAACTTCGTTATTACCAACGAGGAATATTTGGATCAGGTACTAACTATGGGAGAGAGAGTAGATGGTTCTTCATTGTTTTCACACATGAAAGCAACCAGTAGTGATTTGTATATTCTACCGCGTTTTTCTTCTGCATTCATTGATCCTTTCATGCAAATTCCTACACTTTGTTTCTTATGTTACTATTTCGATAAGGATGGTAATTTGTTGGAATCTTCACCTGAATACATTCTTCGCAAAGCGGAAGAAAACTTTATGAAAGTTACCGACGGTATGGAGTTTTGGGCAATGGGTGAATTGGAATATTACGTTGTCGGAGAGGAAGCAAAAGATTTTGAATGCGAACAACAACGAGGTTATCAGGAAAGTTCTCCTTTCACGAAGTATGAACAATTTCGTTCCGAGGCTATAAATATGATGGCTAAGGCAGGATGTATAATAAAATATGCACACAGTGAGGTCGGTAATTTTACTCAGGACGGGAAGAATTATGAACAGAATGAAATAGAGTTTCTTCCTGTTCCCGTTCAGACTGCTGCCGACAACCTTATGATTGCTAAATGGATTCTTCGTACACTTGCATACGAGTACGGCTTAAATGTTACGTTTGCTCCTAAAATTACCGTAGGCGAAGCGGGTAGCGGTATGCATATTCATACACGTGTGGTCAAAGGAGAGAAAAATATGTATGTTGATAACGGAGAATTATCCGATATAGCCAAAAGAGTCATCAGCGGTATTATGACTTTGGCTCCGTCTTTAACTGCTTTCGGTAATGCAAACCCTACTTCTTATTTTCGTTTAGTTCCTCATCAGGAGGCTCCTACAACTGTTTGCTGGGGAGACAGAAATCGTTCGGCTATGGTGAGAGTTCCTTTGGGATGGACTAGTGGAAAGAATATGTGTGCGGCTGCTAATCCTTGTGAAACATCGGATCTGCCGAACATGATGAACAAACAAACGGTAGAATTTCGTTGTCCTGACGGTAGTGCTAATGTATATCTTTTACTTGCAGGACTTGTTGTTGCCGCAACATTAGGAATGCAGACTGAAAATTGGAAAGAAATTGCCGACAAAACATATATGACCGACAAAACCGATAAAGATTCTTTACAGCAGTTACCTTCATCATGTGTAGAAAGTGCAGAGAAACTTGAACTGCAAAGACATTATTACGAAAAGGATAATATCTTTGCTCCATCCTTAATTGACGGTCTTATTAAGGAATTAAAAAGTTTTGATGACAGGACTTTGAGACAGGATATAGAAAATAATCCTGAAGAAATTAAAAAATTAGTACGCAAATATTTCTATTGCGGATAAGATTATCACACCTCTGTAAAGTATTGATACTCTATTAATAAAAAAACAGTGAGATTTTCATCAAAAAGTGTGAGATTTCTGAAGAAATCTCACACTTTTTTGCAAAAATCTCACTGTTTTTTTTCAACGAATATAATTCTTGTTAATTCCCTTTGATTTTTTTAGTACATAATCTCTGAAACCTATTGTTGTATTTGGGATAAAATGTATTTTTCCACTTTTTTCATGAGCCACATCGGTGTAGAAGTAGCCCCCGAAATACCTATTTTCTCAAAACTCTTTAACTTTTCCGAGTCAATGTCATCGGTGTCAGTGATGAAAAATGTATGTGTATTGAATTTTTTGCACAATTCATACAAATACAGCCCGTTGGAAGAATGCCTTCCTGCAACGAACAGAACACAATCAACACTTTTTGCAAATTTTTCCAATTTTTCGGCACGCAGAGATACTTTTTTGCAGATACTGTCGGTGACAGTAACATCTTTAGTTTCGTGTTTGTCAAGTATAAGTTGAGTAATACGTCGGTAATCTTCCTTGTTTTTTGTAGTTTGAGAAAAAATATGAACGGGACGAGTCATATCAATGTTTTTGATATCCTCTTCATTGGAAATAACTACGGCATTATTGTCAGTCTGACCCACAAGTCCGACTACTTCTGCATGACCTTTTTTGCC
>JAFUYA010000075.1 GCA_017477025.1 Bacteroidales bacterium
AACTCAGAAATTGATAAAGAAATAATCTGAAATTCTAAACATTCAAGGACGGTAACAATAAAGTTACCGTCCTTTTTTATTTATTGCTAACCTATTCATATTCACTGACGAAAAAATCAGTGTGATTTCTTCATAAAAGTGTGAGATTTCTGACGTTTTCTTAATGATTTTGTCCAAAATCACGCACTTTTTTCAGATAATTACGCACACCCATTTTCTATGTACAATTTTTGCGGGCTGCGACACGGCATTTGCAGAAAATTTGCGTATCTTTGCAAACTCAAAAACTAACCGACTTATGAAAAAAATACAAATGGTTGATTTGCAAACCCAATATGCTACCATAAAGGGTGAAATTGATTCCGCAATCAGCGAGGTTTTGGAATCGGCACACTTTATAAACGGAGAACAGGTACAGGCGTTTGCGGACAATTTGGCAGAATACCTCAACGTAAAACATGTTATCCCGTGTGCCAACGGCACGGATGCTTTGCAAATTGCATTGATGGCTTTGAATTTGAAACCAAGCGATGAAATAATCTGCCCGGATTTTACTTTCATATCTTCAGCCGAGGTGATAGGTCTTTTGAAACTTCATCCTGTGTTGGTAGATGTGGATGCAAATTCCTTTGTAGCCACATTGAAGAACATAGAATCAGCCATAACCGTAAAGACTAAAGTTATTATTCCCGTACATCTGTTCGGACAAGCAGCCGAAATGGAGGCAATAACGGATTTGGCGAAAAAATACAACCTTTACGTTATTGAAGATACTGCACAGGCTTTGGGCAGCGATTATATTTTTGCAGACGGACACAGAAAAAAACTCGGAACAATAGGAGATATAGGTTGCACGTCTTTCTTCCCTTCAAAAAATCTTGGATGTTACGGAGACGGCGGAGCGTTATTTACCGATGACGACTCTCTTTATGAACGCATAAAAATGATAACCAACCACGGCAGTAAGCAAAAGTATTATCATCAAATAATAGGATGCAACTCAAGATTGGACTCTTTGCAAGCCGCTGTTTTGAACGTTAAGTTGAAATATTTGGATTCTTATATTGAAAGCAGAAGAAAAGCCGCACACTACTATACTTCCCGCCTGAAAGATACAGAGGGACTTGTCGTACCTGCGGAAAATGAATACTCCGTCCATACATACCACCAATATACTTTGAAAATACTCAACGGAAAAAGAGATGCACTGAAAGAATTTCTGAACAAAAAAGATATTCCAGCCATGATCTACTACCCTGTTCCTCTGCACAAACAGGAAGCATTCAAAACTACGGCAAGAACGCACTCTTCTTTGGAAATTTCCGAACAATTGTCCGAACAGGTACTTTCCCTGCCTATGCATACCGAACTATCACAGGAACAACAAGACTACATTATAGAGGCAATAAAAACATTTTTCGACACGACTGACTAATCTTTAATGTTTTCTATATAAAAAAGAATGATTTTTGCCGAATTACACGTACAAAAACCATTCTTTCCTTTTATATGTAAGGACTTTTATGCCTCATCGTCTATTTTTATTTGATTATACTTACGATTCTCTTTCTCGATATTATGTGTGAAAGCATAGTAATAGTAGAATACCAAAAAAACCAATATAATCATAACATCGCCTACGGCAAAGGCTCTGAATCCCAAAAACAATAACGGAGTAATCACTTGAAAAACTTTACCTATAGTATAAAATAACAGACCCCATTTGTAACCTCTGAACAACAAATGGCAACCGTACAAAATAGAACATCCTGCCAAAAAACAAATCATATACATCAGTCTGCCTGCACTCACAAAAAACAGGAGATTTTCTCTGTAGAAATAGAAAGTATCGGGGAAAGAGGATGAAGATATGAAAGAAACCAATCCGTCTTTAAAGAATACGGCGGCAAGATTAAACAAAGTAAAGAAGAATCCGTATACGGCAGACAGAATAACCATAAATCTGAAAAAACGACCTGTCTTTACGGATTTGTCAAAAATTCTCACTAATGTACGTTTAACTTTCAAATTCATATCTCTCTGAATTTTTACCTGCTCTCTTATTATTTATTTAGTTTAAGTATGAGTACCCTGCCGTTTTTTATGTGGTTCTTGCTTACCGATGCGTATTCGAGGGACTATTTTACTTCTATTTCGTCTCCGAACATGTGTGACGGGTAACCTGCTCCAGGATGACCTTCAGGACAATTGCCTATAGTTTTTGCCGAAATCTTGATATAGCGGGCTTTTTCCTGACAATAAACCGAATAGTTTACAACTTTAGGGTTACCCTCTACTTTTTGTTTCATCACTCCGATAACTTCTTTCCATTGATTTCCGTCATTGGAAACATAGAATTTGACCTCCTTCGGCAAGAATATCCAACTGCCTTCCTCATCAAGGAAATTAATATTGATATTTGATATATCGGTCTGCTTTTCCATATCCACAATCGGACAAAAATCCTTGCCGTAAGTTCCTACCCACGCATCATAGGATTTTTTATTGCCGCGTATTCCGTCCGTCAAGGCATATCCTCCGCCTGCATTATATTGAGGATTGACGTCCGCCATCTCATATTTTTTTCCTGTCGCTTTATTGATATGATATTCGGCTTTGAACACGGGAGAATAAATCTTACCGTTACGGTATGCAACCGCTTGAATGGTCGCATCGGATTTTACGGTAAAAGGTGAGGTGTATTTCGTACTGTTTTGTGTCGGTACGCCACCGTTTATAGTATAGAAAATATCTCCTTGACGAAGTGCAGACGACAATGCTATCTTTATACCGCTGTTGCTGCTTGTACTATTGACTTGCACTGCATAATGCGACTTGGAATAATTAAAACCTGCATCCTCATATATATTCAACAGATTATCCAAACGTTTTACAAAGTTGTCATAATCTTTTACGTCCTTATTACTCCAACTCCTTTCACTCATTGCAGCCAATCGAGGCAAATCGTTATATTCCAACAAATCCGTCTGTTTTATATATTCCGTCCAAGTGCAGGCTTGCATACCTATTATATGCTTTGCCTCTTCTTCGGTAAGTTCCGAAGAAACGGGTTCAAACAAATAAGTCTTTTTCAAAGGTGTAAATCCTCCGAAACTCAAAGGTTCGGTAGATGCTACTCCTTGATAGAAGTTGAAATACAGATAAGCACTTGCCGCCATAATAGCATCATTGCCCTGTTTTGCGGCATTGATACCTCCTTGTTCGCCCTGCCACGACAAGATAGTAGCACTCTGACGAACACCTTTCTCAAGAATTTCGTCCCAACCGATGATTTTTCTACCGTGTTTGTTCAGATAATCTTCAATTCTGTGTGTAAAATACGCTTGTATTTGATTCTCGTTTTCCCATCCCATTTTCTTCATCAATTTCTGACAATCAGTACATTCTTTCCAACGAACGGTAGGACACTCGTCCCCTCCTATATGAATATATTCCGAAGGGAACAATGCCATCACCTCATCCAATACGTCTTCAAGGAATTTGAATGTTTTTTCTTTCGGACAGAAAACATCGTTCAATACACCCCACGTCCTGCACACTTCAATCGGTTCTTCCCTACAAGAAAACTCGGGATAAGCTGCCAATGCTGCCTGTGCATGCCCCGGCAATTCTATTTCGGGTATTATGGTTATATGCCTGTCTTGTGCATATTTGACTATTTCTTTGACTTCCTGTTGCGTATAATAACCGCCGTAGCGAATGGTATCATATATGTGTTCGCTTTCCGGCCTGTCGGAATAATGCCCTATCAATGTTCCGTTTCTGTATGCTGCTACTTGTTGCAATTTAGGATATTTCTTTATTTCCAAACGCCATCCTTGGTCGTCCGTCAAATGCCAATGAAAAACATTTATCTTATGTGCAGCCAACAAGTCTATATATTTTTTGATATATTCCGCACTCCAAAAATGTCTGCTGCAATCCAAATGTTTGCCTCTGTAAGAAAACCTCGGAGTGTCTTCTATATGCATGGACGGAATTTCTTTTATATAACCTTTTATTGCCTTGTAGTTCTCATTGTATTGATTCAGATAAAAATCAGTCCCTATTAACTGCCACAATGTTTGCAGAGCATAGAAAAATCCCGTTTCTCCGTTGGCCTCTATCGTAATTCGTCTGTTATTAACGTCCATGATGTAGCCCTCTTCTCCCAAATTACGCATGGAAGTAAGGACAAATATTATACTCTCGTCATAGTTTTGTCTTGCTTTTTCTCCCTTTACCTGTACTCCTTCCCTTTCAGGATAATAATACTGCAAACTTTCGGACAGAACTCGTGCAGTCTGACAACCTTCGGGTGCAAATATTTTGGTTTTCTCCGCATTGAATCTAAAAATTTGACCGTCCTGTCGAATTTCCATTGCGGACGGCAAAGGAATGACGGAAACATCTTGAGAATATACATTGTTAAGACACATTACAACCAATGTCAAAACGATAACAACCGATTTCTTCATATTCATATCAATATTAATTCTTTCGTTAAAACCGCAAAGTTAAGAATATTTAACGATTTCACAAAATTATTTTTATAAACCCGTCAATGCAATCAGCACTATGGGAATGATTCCCGTATGACATCCTGTAAAATGTTTCCGATTCCGTATTGAAATTTTTCGTTCCCTATACTATCACTTATGCTCTGTCGGCATTCTTCACATTTTGTAACGACATTTTTTCTCCAAAACAGCAAATTTTATTGATTATAACGGAAAAATGTGTAATTTTGCAAAAATTTTTTAAATTCGGAAATAATGGAACTCAGCGAGCAGGAAATTCAAAGAAGACAGGCAGCGGAAGAGTTGAGAAAACTCGGTATTAATCCTTACCCTGCACCGATGTATCACACTGATAACAATACGGTCAATATTAAAGAGGTTTTTGAAAAAGACGATAAGCAGTTTGATGTCTGCATTGCAGGTCGTATAATGTCAAGAAGAATTATGGGTGCTGCATCTTTCTGTGAAATTCAGGATGAAAAAGGCAGGATTCAATTGTATATCAACCGTGATGAGATTTGTCCGTCGGAAGATAAGACGATGTACAACACGGTTTTCAAAAAACTGTTGGATATCGGGGATATTATCGGAGTAAAAGGATTTGTTTTCCGTACTAAGATGGGAGAAATCTCAGTACATGTAAAAGAACTGACTGTTTTGTGCAAGAGCGTTCGCCCTTTACCTGTAGTTAAGGAGAAAGACGGTGTTGTTTATGACGCTTTTACGGATCCTGAACAGCGTTATCGCCAACGTTATGTGGATCTTATCGTTAATCCTCAGGTTAAAAAGACATTCGTACAACGTACTTTGATAGTTGATACCATGCGTAACTATCTTAACGAGAAAGGTTACCTGGAAGTCGAAACTCCTATCCTGCAACCTGTCTATGGCGGGGCTGCCGCAAGACCTTTCAAAACGCACCACAATACGCTTGATATGGATCTGTATTTGCGTATTGCAGATGAGTTGTATTTGAAAAAACTTATCGTCGGCGGTTACGGCGGAGTGTATGAGTTTTCTAAAGATTTCCGCAACGAAGGTATGGATCGTTTCCACAATCCTGAATTTACACAAATGGAATTGTATGTTGCATACAAGGATTATTTCTGGATGATGGACACTGTGGAAGAAATGGTGGAAAGAATTGCTTTGGCTCTGCACGGAACAACCAAAGTAAAGGTCGGAGAAAACGAAATAGATTTCAAACGCCCTTGGAAACGTTACACCATGTATGAAGCCATTGAGCATTTTACGGGAATTGACATTTCAAATATGGACGAACAGGAATTAAGACAAACTGCAGAGAAACTTAATGTGCCTGTTGATGATACTATGGGTAAAGGAAAATTGATTGATGAAATATTCGGCGAGACCTGTGAGGGAAAACTTATCCAGCCTACCTTTATTTATGATTATCCTATCGAAATGTCGCCTCTTGCAAAGAAACATCGCAGCAAAGAAGGACTTGTTGAGAGATTTGAAGCGGTATGTAACTGCAAGGAAATATGCAACGCATACAGCGAATTGAATGATCCGATAGACCAACGCAAACGTTTTGAAGATCAATTGGAACTCGGCAAGCGAGGAGACCCTGAAAGTATGGTATTGGATGAGGACTTTTTGCGTGCAATCGAGTACGGAATGCCTCCTACAAGCGGATTGGGAATAGGTATTGACCGTTTGGCAATGATGATGACCGATTCAACTTCCATTCAAGACGTGTTATTCTTCCCGCAAATGAAACCCGAAGTGCAGAGTGCAGTTTCTTCCGATGAAGACTTCCTTGCAAAAGGAATACCTCAAACATGGATTGACCTGATGCACAAAGCAGGTATCGGAAGTTTGGAAAATTTGAAGTCCGCTAACATAAATAAGTTGTTTAATGATTTAAACGGTTTAAGAAAAAAGAACAAACTGGATATTCCTGCCTTAAAATTGGAGGAATTGAAAGCATGGGCTGAATAACCATACATAGCACAGCAATCAGAACAGTCATACGACGTTCAACATCAGACATCGTTTGAAATAAACAATGAAAAAACAATCTTATATACCATTAATTGTAGCCGTGTCAATAGTTGTTGGCATGGCTATAGGTTTCTTTGTCTTGTCAAAAGGACGTAACAATCTCAACACATCATATTCCAAAAGCTCAAAAATTAATTACATTTTGGAATTGATTGATAAAGAATATGTAGATAAAACAAACAAGGATTCTTTAACGGATGATGCTATAAGGGCTTTACTGACTGAACTGGACCCGCATAGTGTTTATATGACAGCCGAAGAGGTTAAAAAGGAAAATGAAAGCCTCAAGGGAAATTTTGACGGCATCGGAGTCCAGTTTCGTATCATTGATGACACAATTGCCGTAGTCCGTACCGTGAGCGGAGGACCGAGTGAAAAGGTTGGTATAATGGCAGGAGACAGAATTGTAAAAGTTGATGGTCGTACACTGAAAAATATTACAAACGATACGGTTCTTCATCTGTTGAAAGGAAAACGCGGAACAAAAGTAAAACTGTCAATCAAAAGGAAGAGTGTCAATCATCTGATTGACTATACCGTTACCCGTGATATTATAAAAACTCAGGCAGTCAGGTATTCAGGCATGCTCAATGCAAACACCGGCTATATCAAGTTGGAGGAATTCACGGCAACCTCTCACGATGAAGTTGCAAAAGCTCTTGCCGATTTATCAAAACAAGGAATGACTCAACTTATCTTTGATTTACGTGATAACGGTGGCGGCTATCTTGACCAAGCCATAGCAATAGCCGACGAGTTTATTACAAAAGGCGATCTTATTGTTTATACGGACGGACGTTTTCGCGGAAGAAATGATGCCTATGCTACTTCGGGCGGATTATTTGAGCAGGGAAACCTTATCATTATGATAAATGAAATGAGTGCGTCCGCATCGGAGATTGTCAGTGGTTGTGTTCAAGATAATGACAGAGGCAAAATCATCGGCAGACGCACATTCGGAAAAGGTCTTGTGCAAGAACAAAGGAATCTGCCCGACAATTCGGCAATCCGATTGACTATTGCCCGCTATTATACCCCGAGTGGCAGATGTATCCAAAGACCTTATGTAAAAGGAGACCCTGATCAATATTTTGAAGACTTTATCAACCGCTTCGCAAACGCAGAAAACGATGCCGATACAATCAAACACGATGAGAAATTGAAATATAAAACAAAGAAAGGCAGAACCGTTTACGGCGGCGGCGGTATAGAACCCGATATTACTTTACCTTATTCCATCCTGAAAAGAAGTACGTATTTCAACTCCTTATTTAAAAACGGCTTAATTTATAAATATTGTTTCGATTACGTAGATAACAACCGCAATATGTTGAAACAATATGCAAACGGCAAAGAGTTTTTGAATAAATACAAGATTGACAACACGATTTATAATAATCTGCTGGTTTTTGCCGCAAAAAACGGAGTTGAAGTCAAAAAATTGTCAGATAAAGAAGCACAAGAAATTAAGCAATTGATGAAAGGCTATATTGCACAAAGTCTTTACGGTGATGAATATTTTTATCAGTTGTACATCACCTTGGATACGGAACTGCAAATGGCAATTCACAATTTGTAAAAAAGAGGTTGTCTGTCAGAGTATTAGTAACAGAAACGTAATAATATGCCGTACGGTCAGTATTTGAAGAAATAACCGCTCACCTTTTTGCAAATCCATTGTCCTTGAAGAAAAACTCGAAAGAAATATTCTATATACCTCTCTCTTAAAATATTTCGTCATCACGGTAAGTTACAATATTGATACTATCATACAAATAAAAAAAGCGGGAACAGATTTGTTCCCGCTCGGATTTTATGGAATTTACATATTTTCTTATTTTGTTGTATATTTGTATGCAACCTCTTGAGCGGCTTTATGCAAAGTTTCCAAAATCTCATCATCCATTTTACCTTGTTTAATTACCTCCAAAGTATCTTTATAATTGGCATTAAGCAAAGTAAGGTAGTCTTTTTCAAAATCCAAGACTTTGTTTACAGGAATATCACTTAACCATCCTTTCGTTCCGCAGGCTATTATTGCAACCTGCTGTTCTACTTTCATAGGAGAGTATTGAGGTTGCTTTAGTATCTCAACGTTACGCTTTCCTTTCTCCAATACCATCTTAGTTGCTGCATCCAAATCCGAACCGAATTTACTGAAAGCCTCCAATTCTCTGTATTGTGCCTGATCTATTTTAAGCGTTCCCGCAATCTTTTTCATGGATTTTATCTGTGCTTTACCTCCTACACGCGATACTGATATACCTACGTTGATTGCAGGCCTTACTCCTGAATTGAATAAGTTACTTTCCAAGAAAATCTGCCCGTCAGTAATGGAAATAACGTTAGTAGGAATATATGCGCTGACATCTCCCGCTTGTGTTTCTATTATCGGCAGAGCCGTCAATGAACCCCCGCCCTTTACTTTGTCTTTTAATATTTGCGGTAAGTCATTCATCTGCCTTGCAACCTCATCATTGTTTATTATCTTGCAAGCCCTTTCCAATAAACGCGAATGTAAATAGAATACATCTCCGGGATAAGCCTCACGTCCTGGCGGACGACGCAAAAGTAATGACACTTCACGATAGGCAACTGCCTGTTTGGATAAGTCATCGTAAATAACTAATGCATGACGTCCCGTATCACGAAAATATTCCCCGATAGCGGCTCCTGCAAACGGAGCATAGAACTGCATTGCAGCGGCATCGGAAGCGGTGGCAGCCAAAACAACGGTATATTTCATGGCATCATGTTCCTGCAATGTCTTTACCAAGTTGGCAACAGTAGAACCTTTTTGTCCGCATGCAACATAGATACAATATACAGGGTTTCCCTGTTCGTAAAATTCCTTTTGATTGATAATCGTATCAACGGCAATAGCCGTTTTTCCCGTTTGACGGTCCCCTATAATCAACTCTCTTTGTCCTCTTCCGATAGGAATCATGGAATCCACAGCCTTCAATCCGGTTTGTAACGGTTCTTCAACCGGTTGTCGGTAGATAACTCCGGGTGCTTTACGTTCAAGAGGCATATCAAATACCTCACCTTCTATTTCTCCCTTTCCGTCTATCGGCTGTCCGATGGTATTAACCACACGTCCCAACATTCCCTCTCCTACTCGAATGGAAGCAATTCTTTCGGTACGTTTGACTTTATCACCTTCGTTGATATCTCCCGTTTCTCCCAAAAGTACCACTCCGACATTATCTTCTTCCAGATTTTGAACTACACCTTGCGTACCGTTGTGGAATTCCACCAACTCTCCGCTCTGTGCGTTCTTCAGACCATACACTCTGGCAATACCGTCTCCGACAGAAAGCACCGTACCTACTTCTTCCAGTTGAGTTTCTATATCGGAAGACATCATCTGCTGTCTCAATATTGCCGTAACTTCAGATGGTTTTATGCCTGCCATACTATTCGCTTATTAATTTTCTTTTCAAATCATTTAATTTTCTCAAAAACGAAGCATCATACCTTTTTCCGTCAATTTCTATTATGAATCCTCCTATAAGATTCTTGTCTATCTTTTCGTCTATCTGCACCTTACAGGAACAATCCCTTTCA
Organism: Bacteroidales bacterium; assembly: GCA_017477025.1. Lineage (GTDB taxonomy): Bacteria > Bacteroidota > Bacteroidia > Bacteroidales > P3 > Scybalousia_A. The sequence goes on from JAFUYA010000075.1 coordinate 10,119, forward strand.
AGTCTGTGTTTTATCATTTCCTTAACCTCATCACTTGTCTTTTCGGCTACCGTAAGAGCGGCAACTTTTACGTTGTCGTAAGCATTACATATTGCAAAATATTCTTCACAAATACTTCTTAAATGAATCTCACGCCGTTTTTCGACAATCAATGAGAGAAATTTGACAGTAAGTTCGTTACAATTATCTTTGAACAATGCAAGTAAGATATCTTTTTTCTTTAACGGCTTAATCACGGGATTTCTCAATATAACCTCAAACTCCCTATTCTCCTTACATACACCATATATCAAAGCAATGTCTGCGGATACGGAATTTATTATATCCTGTTCCCTTGCCAAATCAAAAAGACTTTGAGCATAACGTTTTTGAAGTCTCTTTTCGTCCATATTATCTGAAACTCATCTTTTCAATCTGCTCTTTTATCAACTCTTCTTCAACTTGAGGATTCTTAACCTCCTGTTCTAAAACCTTTTGTGCAATATCCAAGGACATTTGTGCCATTTGGTCTTTCAAATCCTTCAAGACTTTTTCTTTTTCATAGTTGATATTCTCTCTTGCTTGCAGAATAATTTTATCAGCTTCGTCTTTAGCTTTCAGTTTAGCCTCTTCTATCAACTGATTACCCGATAGTTTGGCTTCTTTCAGAATATTGTCTCTTTCTTCTCTTGCCTGTGCCAAAAGTTCTTCGTTGCCTGCTTTTAGTTTTTCCATTTCTTTTTTGGCATTTTCAGCTGCAAGCAAAGAATTCTTAATATCCGTTTCCCGTTTTTTAAGACCTTTGATAACCACCGGCCACCCCCATTTGCCGAGTATAAACAAGACAATAAGGAATGTCAGCGTCATCCAAAATATCAGTCCTAAACCCGGTGTCAATAGTCCCATACTACTTCAAAATTACAAGCAAGCAAGCCACAACAGCAAACAAAGAAACAGCCTCAACCAATGCCGCTGCAATAATCATATTACTTCTTATGTCATTTACTGCATCCGGTTGACGGGCTATTGCCTCCATTGCATTTTTACCTATGTTTCCTATACCCAATCCTGCTCCTATTGCAGCCAATCCTGCTCCTATACCTGCCAAACCGTAACCCATAGGCAGATAATCTGCAACAGCTTGTAACAAAACCATTAATGTTGTCATAACGTTAAATTTTTTATATGTTTTACTTATTTATTGCTTACGTTACTATACATAAAACCCCGTTTTCGGGAAGTCAAAGGTACATATTTTTTCTGATATACGGTCAAAGTTTCTCAATTTTTTTCGTTTTTGCAACAAAGGACGAAAAATCATTCAAACAGGATTCTCTCTGTAATTATGTAAAATAGAAAATTTATTCATAGTAAAAAAACAATACTTTTGTTTATAAAAATTTTCTCAATGATTTCACTGAAAAAGTGTGTGATTTCTGCAATTTTCTTAATGATTTTGACAAAATTCATACTATTTTTTAATATCTTCATTTACATTATGTTAAATATCCGTATTCAGCATCGTAACAAATCCCGAATACCCGATGTTTTTTGAAATACAAATCGCAGTATTCTCCATATCTTCTACTTCCTGCAACGACAATTTCGCAAAAAATAATCCCATAGAAAAAGAAAAAAGCATTTACATTTTAAGTGAAAATAATTTTTTTTTGTAACTTTGCACGTTGTTTCGGAAAGTTTCACAATTGTGTTTTACAATTACTTCCGTATAATCAATACGGTTTTAGTGAAAAACCGATAGAATTGAGCAATTATGATAATAACAAAATAATAAGGATATGGCATTATTAACTATTTCAGGATCGCCTCACGTACATAGTACGCAGACCACACAAAAGATTATGTGGGGTGTGGTGATTGCTATGCTGCCTGCCTTTTTGGCGGGAATATATTATTTCGGTGTTTCAGCCTTATTGGTAACCCTTGTAAGCGTTGCCTCATGTATGTTCTTTGAATGGCTGATCGGCAAATATTTGTTAAAGACCGAAAATACCGTCCTTGACGGTTCGGCAGTGATAACCGGTATGCTTTTGGCATTTAACCTGCCGAGCAACGTGCCTTTATGGATGGTTATCATAGGAGCATTAGTTGCTATGGGAGTAGGAAAGATGACTTTCGGCGGATTAGGAAAGAATCCTTTCAATCCTGCATTGGTCGGACGTGTGTTTATGTTCTTGTCGTTCCCTACGGCAGTTGCTTTGAGCGAATGGCCTGTGCCTCATCCTTTGTTTGCAGGAGCAGTTACTGATGCCGTAACCGGACCTACGACATTAAACCTTATTGCTCACGGAGGTGAATTACCGCCATTAAGCGATTTATTCCTTGGTGCAACGGGCGGATCTTTCGGTGAGGTATCTGCTCTGGCTGTCATTATCGGCGGTATTTATATGTTGTGGCGTAAAATCATCACTTGGCATATACCTGTTGCCTTTTTAGGAAGTGCATTTATCTTTGCAGGATTACTTTGGCTGATAGACCCTACTCAATTTGTTAATCCTTTGTATCATTTGTTTGCCGGCGGTATGATGCTCGGAGCAGTATTTATGGCAACCGATATGGTTACATCCCCTGTTACGCACAAAGGTCAATTGATCTTCGGTTGCGGTTGCGGTCTTCTGACGATAATTTTCCGTTGTTTCGGCCCTATGCCTGAAGGAGTTTCTTTCGCTATATTGATTATGAACGCAGTTACGCCGTTAATCAATAAATTCGTTAAAACAGATAAATTCGGTTATAAAAAAGCAAAATAGAGTTATGGCAAAGTTAGAATCCACAATGAAAAATATGGTGATGAGTTTAACATTCATCTCCCTAATTGCTTCAGCATTGTTAGCAGGTGCATACGCACTGACTAAAGAGCCGATAGACGAAACGGCACGTCGCAACAAAGAGCAGGCAATTAAAGACGTTTTGCCCGATAAAGACGCCAAAGTTGAAACCCCTGTGGAAATAAAGTTGGACGGTTACTCTGACGCATTTGTAATTTATCCTGCAACGAAAAACGGTGAAATTGCAGGAGCCGCTGTTGAAACATATAACAACGACGGATACGGCGGAAAACTGAAAGTTATGGTAGGAATGGACAAAGAAGGCACAATATCCGAATACACTATTTTGGAAACTGCCGAGACTCCTGGCTTGGGAGCCAAAGCAGGAGAATGGTTTCACGCAAAAGGTGATATAAGAGGCAAGAATCCAGCAACAACAAAATTCATTGTAACCAAAGACGGTGGAGATATTGAAGCTATAACGGCATCGACAATAACATCACGAGCATTTTTGAAAGCGGTTCAATGTGCATACGATGCATTCCAAAAATCTCAACAAAAATAGGAGGAAAGAGTATGAATAAGATGAAGATTATATTAAACGGTATAATAAAAGAAAATCCGACCTTTGTGCTGTTGCTCGGTATGTGTCCGACATTAGCTACAACAACTTCTGCAGCTAACGGTATGGCAATGGGATTGTGTTCGATGTTTGTGTTGATGTGTTCCAATATGGTAATATCGGCTATTAAGAATCTCGTGCCTGATAAGGTGAGAATACCGGTGTTTATTGTTGTCATCGCAACATTTGTCTCCATTTTGCAGTTGGCAATCAAAGCATATCTGCCTGCATTGGATTCTTCTTTGGGTATATTTATTCCGTTGATTGTTGTAAACTGTATAATATTAGGTCGAGCAGAAGCCTTTGCTTCCAAACACAATGTTATAGAATCTCTTTGTGACGGTATAGGTATAGGATTAGGATTTACCTTGGCTCTAACTCTTTTGGGTAGTGTAAGAGAAATTTTGGGAGCAGGCAGTATTTTCGGTGCAAAACTATTCAGCGGAGACGGTATGTTATTGTTCATCCTGCCTCCGGGAGCATTCATTGCTTTAGGATACCTCGTTGCATTAGTTAATCATATAAAAGAGAAGAAGAAATAATACACACTCGGGTTAAAAAAAAGTAGCGGCATTCCTGAAAAAACGAATGCCGCTACTTTTTTATAATAATTCACATCAGAAAAAATATGTCAATCCTGTCCTAATCCCTCTCCATCGGAAATTGTTATAAGTTCCCGTGAATAAAAAGCCCATAAGATAATTGACGTTTATTTCTATATGGTGGTTAATATCATATCCTGCTCCGAGTATAAACCCCACATCTTCCTTCTTTAACTGATAGTCGTCAAATGTTCCGTATTCATAAGGCTGCATATAATTAGCAGGAGGATTCTTACTTCCGTCGGGATTTATAGGATTCTGATTTGTAAACGTACTTGTTCCACCTATTCCATAAGTAAAGAAAGGAGCAAAATACAGCAAAAAGCCTCTACCCTTTCTTTCATCACCGAATTTTAATTCAATTGTAAGTTCCAAGTCCAAAAGGTACGCATTTACATCATTTCTCGCAACAAGTTCCTCGTCATAAACAAATCCTTTACTTACAAAGTTGAGAACAGGACGGAAATACAGATTGTACACCAAGTGCTTTTCTCCGCTTATGCCGGCTTTCCAGCCTATTTGTTTCTCTATTCCGTTACGTTGATTTATCCAATCCAAAGAAATATCGGCATTTATACCGAATTTCCACGGATCAGTTGAAGATTTAGGTCTGTCGTATCCGTACTCTATTTGAGGAAATCCCTGTGCGGATACGACAAATACCAAAACAATTACAGAAAATATTTTTTTCATAAATGCTATCAATGAAAAGCAACAATTATTTTATCTTTTTAATAACTTTTAGTAACTCTTCCTGTGAAGAAATCTTGTATCCCTGTGATAAATAAATGATGTCATCCTTATTTACCAAAGTAAGAATCGGGTAATTATTCAAAAATTCCAAATTAGTTGCCTTAATGATTTTCTTTTCTATTGTCTTGTTATTATCAAGTAAGACAACAGTGTTTTCTGGTAACAAAGGGAAAACTTTTGTTGTGAAATCCTTATTCAAAAGACTCTTATCCAATACTAAAACCAAGCAAACATCCTTTTCCCCGTCAAAATCGGCTTTACTCTTTGCAATATCCACTAATAGGTGTCTTGAAGGTTCTTTGTAAGGATCAATAACTGCCAAGACCATTGCTTTGCTGTTATCTGCAATCTTCTTGATATTATAACTTTTTTCGCTTTTTGCCGCTTTGTATGCAATGCTGTTCAAAGTATTATCCAAATTTACTTTACCGTAGGAGGTAATGTCCTCGCTGATTTCAGGTATAGTTATTGTGATGTTCGTTGTTGTATTAGGTTTCAATGTAAAATACGTTTCCGATACTTGCACTTTGCCTGCCGAGTTACGGTTTCCTACCATCAAACGATACTCTCCTTCACTGACTTTCAACGTATCAGGGAATTTGTCAAAATGCGGATCGTATTCGTAATCCAATGTACGGAATTCATTGTTGATAAGTTTCTGAATTGTAAATTGCGAATAATATTCAGGTTTAACTGCATTGCTTTTATCACCATTAACGATAAGCGTACAATTATTGTTTTCTTTGACATTTCTCATAGGAAAAGCATATTGCCAATCCGAATTATCATTCTTTCTCCATTGAGCCCTGCCCGTTGCCCATTCATAACGCGATTGAATACCGAAAGTTCTGGCTACGGCAACAAACAAAATTTCCCTTGATTTGTTATCTGCCGTTCTTGATTTCAATACTCCTATAGGAGAAATAGGCACTCCGTAATAATTATCCGTTTCGTTTATTCTAATATTTATCCTAATCCATTCCGCCAAATCATTGCCGTTAATAAATACGTAACGAATCTGTTTGAAATAATCTTTGATAAATCCTCTCCAAGGAGTAATTTTTTCTAAAGCTATTCTCGGATTAATTACATATTCACTTGTTTCTCCTTCTTTAATGTTATTCAAATGGTCCATAAACACGCTGTATTCTCCGTCACGTAAATCCTTTTCATAAACCAAATTAAGCATTTTTTCCGCCAACGGATGCTTTGTGTCCAATACCTTTTGAATTTCTTTATAATTTCCCCAAGATTCTTTTATCAAGCGATTATTTGTTTGCGGAAAAGTAGCAATATAGGCATTACGTACGGAATCTTCATAAACTAAACGCTCATTATTCTTTTTAACTAATTTTTCATCCAAAGTAGGTACCGGCAATTCCTTAGGAGGTGTAATTGTCAGTGTATTATTCGGTCCGATAGTATTAAGAAAGTCTTTTTTTATGGTAACGGTTACATTCTTTTCGTGTGCAAAAACCTGTCTTTGTGCAAAAGCATTCGATGTTTTAGCCCAAATTACCAAATCTCCGTACCCTGTTGTAAGGGATGCTTTTCCTTGAGCATCCGTTTTGATTTTTGCCAAAGGAAAATATTCTGCATAGTTGTAAAGTCCGAAAGAAACTTCTGCATCTTTAACTTCCTTTCCGCTTTCATCCAAAACCGTAACGGTAAGTTTTTTTGTAGGAGCATAATTTCCCAAAAGATTTATTTTAGAATACTTGTCGCTTACAAAATTTTTCTCTTCACTTCCGTCATACTTACCGAAAACGGTTGTATGAACCATCATAGCACGTCTAGCAGGAGCATCAAACCAACCAACATCCAATCTTGCTTCCGGCTCACATGCCCCCAAATGATACCATTTACCGTCAGCCCAAACTTCCACCCAAGCATGATTATCATCCGTATGAGCCCAACGCGGAGTATAGCACTGACGTGCAGGAATTCCTACACTGCGTAAAGCGGTTACCGTAAATGTACTCTCTTCTCCGCAACGACCCCAAGAGGTTCGCATACTTGCCAAAGGAGATGAAGTTCTGCCGTCGGAAGCCTTGTAATTAACATATTCGTGACACCAATGATTAACTTCCAGTGCCGCATCATACATACTTTTTCCTTTAACTCTGTCTTTTAACATACGGAACATAACCATACGTGCCGTATCCAAATTCTCGTTATTTACTCTGTACACAAGGACGAAATGTTTAAAGATTTCCTCAGGAATACTCTTGCCCCAGGAAAATGTATTCCTTGCTTCAATTGCCGATTTTACTTGAGCGATATAAAACGCCGTATCATAATCCAGCCTGTCGCTTAAAGGCATATACTCATAAAGAAAATCCAAATACTGCTTTTCTTCTTTTGTTAAATTATTTTGTGCAAACATAACAGCACTTGATAAAAACAATATCGCTACTAAAAATACTTTTTTCATAAACAATCCAATTATTTTGAAATTACATTTTATCCAAAACTGAACGTACGGAGAAACCTTACTTCCCTTGAGGTCTTAAGATAGAATTAAATTTTTTTGTGTCGTTCAATAGTTCAATGGCTTTTTTAACCTCAGGATCTACCTGAATCATAGCTTCGACCCTGCCTTTTTGGTTATAATAACGAACGACAATTTCACTCAACAACATTTCTTTTATTTCATCTTTGAATTTATACAAGTCGTTCTTTTTATCCTGCTCTATTTGTTGCTTTGCCTCCTCAAGAAGTTGTTTTACACTTTCATCACATTTTTCGTTCTTTGCACTTTCCATCAAAACTTTTATTCCTTCCTCCGTAGGCGTTGTATAGGAATAATCTTTATCTTTTAAAAATGCTACAAAATCATCGTAAATCTCATCCGTGATTCTAAAATCTTTCACTGCCGGTATTGAAGGATGCGTTTTAACAAACTCCGTCGCATAATCAAAAGGCAAGAATTTGAGAAGTAAAGCAATGGAAATTTGGCTGGCATACTGGGATTCTAATATGGAATCAGGTTCTATACCATAACCGTCATAAACTGTTCTGCCACCTTTGGTTTTAAATGCAGTTCGAAGAGAATCCTGTATCTTCAAAGCTCTACCATTTGAATCTCTGTGAGAATAGTCTATTGCTTGAATACAACGTCCTGAAGGTATATAATATTTCGATACGGTTACTTTCAATTGAGAATTATATATCAAAGGTAATACATTTTGTACCAAACCTTTTCCGTAGGTTCTTTGTCCCATTATGACCGCTCTGTCCAAATCCTGTAAAGAACCGCTTACGATTTCCGATGCAGATGCAGAAGAAGGATCTACCAATACGATAACCGGTATTTGAGTATCCACAGCCTTATGAGTTGTTCTGTGAGTTTGATTGCGGTTTTCCAGTTTACCTTTTGTCGTAACTATAGCTTCACCTTTATCAACGAAGATATTAACTATATCAACGGCTTCATTCAGCAATCCTCCTCCGTTTCCTCGTAAATCAAGTATCAAACCTTTCATGCCTTGCTTTTTCAGCGTATTGAAAGCCGTCAGTACATTATTGGCAGCATTCTTTGTAAATTCGTTTAACTTGATATATCCTACATTTTCACTTACCATACCGCTGTAAGGTACGTTAGGAAGAGTTATTGCCTTACGTTTAAATTTGAAACTCAATTGTTTTCCGTCCCTGTCCACCTTAACGTTGATATCACTTCCTGCCTGACCGCGAAGAAATTCCCTTACCTCATCGTTTTTCTTACCTTTAGTACTCTGACCATTGACTTCCAATATAACATCTCCGGCTTTAATTCCTGCTTCATAGGCAGGAAGACCTTCATAAGGCTCGGAAATTATTGTCTTATCATCTTTGCTGTGAATAAGAGCCCCTATACCGCCGTATTCTCCCAACATCTGTAATTTAACATCCTCCATATCGCTTTCAGGATAATAATTAGTATAAGGATCAAGTTTAGCCGTCATGGCATCTATGGCCGTTTTTATCAAATCTCCTTCGTTAATATCGTCAACGTAAGTATTGTACAGCGTCCTATAGACCGTTGAGAAAATTTCCAAGTTCTTGGATAATTCAAATCCCCTGTCCGTATTGTTCCCGTTTGACTGAGATGCTGCAATGAAAGGAAGCAATAATATTGTAATGTATATCGAAACCGCTATGCTTACATATCTTTTCATAATCACCTGTGTTTTGTGTTGAAAATCGTACGGCAAAGTTAAACATTAAAAAAGAAAAAATTATGTTTTTTGTATTTTTTTTTCATAAAACTTTCAATTACGGGAAATTATTTATAATTTTGCAAACTTGAAATTAACAAAAAATATAACGAAATACTATGGCTATAATTGGTAGAATAAGAAAAAGAGGCGGATTGGCTGTAACAATTGTTGCTATTGCTATCCTTGCGTTTATTTTCAGCGACTTATTAACAAAGAACAGAGGAGAAGGAATGCCGACGAAAGTTGCTTCCATAGACAAAATGGACATCAACATTAATGAATACAACTCCCGTAGCGAAATGTCCGAAAATAATATGCGTCAACAAATGCCTGAGGGTAAGATGTCCCAAGAACAATCTTTTCAAGCAAAGATTATGGCATTCCAACAACTTGTTTCCGAAAAACTTTTAGCGAGAGAATGCGATGCCTTGGGTATTACCGTAGGGGAAGACGAGTTGAATGATATGTTTTTAGGAACATTCGTTTCAAATGTTGCTCGTCAGCAGTTTACTGATCCTACAACGGGACAGTATAATGCTCAAAACGTACGCCAAATTATGTCTCAATACGACAAAATGCAACCTGAACAACAAGCAGCTTGGCAGGAAATAAGAAGAACGGCTGTGGATGAACGTATTCAACAAAAGTACGGTATAGTCCTTGCAAAGAGTTTCTATATGCCTAAAGCTATGGCAAAACACTTAAGTGATGTTTACGACCAAACGGCAGATACACGTTATGCCGTTTTGCCTTATTCTTCCATTGATGATAACCAAATAAAACTTTCTGATAAAGACTTTGAAACATATTACAACGAACATAAAAACCAATTCTTCCAATCGGACGAAACAAGAGAGGTGGAATTTGTTAAATTTGATGTTCAGCCATCCCCTGCAGATATAAAGACAATCAATGATTCTGTAGTAAAATTGTTCGAAGAAATTCAGACTACTCCTAATGAAGAGATGGAAGCATTCGTTTCTTCAGTTTCTGATGTTAAATATGACAGTACTTATTACAAAAGAACGGATCGAGCAGTTACCGCATACTTCCCTGATTCCGTACTTGCAGGAAAAACTGCAGGCAGTTATTTGACTCCGCGTCAGATAGGCAACAATTGGGTTATGGGAAAGGTGATGAGTGAACAATCTCGTCCTGATTCTGTTAAATTTGCCGTCATTGCTATATTTAACAACAAAATAGGAGCTGAACAAATCAAACGTACGCCTGAACAGGAAAAAACCCTTGTGGATTCTTTATACGGAGTTATCAGTAAAAATACAAGTTTATTTGAAGAAAATGTAGTTAAGTTCTCGGATGATCCGACAACGAAAGACAAATTCGGTGATCAAGGCTGGGTTTTGGACGGTCAAATAATGGAGGATATGTTCCAACCTATGATTTCTACTCCTGTAAACGGTGTATTCGTATATACGCGTCCTGACGGTGCAGGTGATTATTTGATAAAAGTAACAGGGAAAACGGAATTGCAGCCGAAAATCAGATTAGCTCATGTAGTGATGGGTATTCGCCCGAGTGAGAAAACTATTAACGATGTTAAGGATGAGGCTAATATTTTCCTTTCCCACGCAAAAGATTTGAAAGCAATGGAAGCTCAGGCTCAAAAGAAGAATCTTAATCTTAATTCTTCATATATCGGACAACTTTCTTATCAATTAGACGGCACTCCTTATGCTCGTGAGGTCGTTTCTTGGGCTTACGGTAAAAAAGTTAAAGAAGGTGAGGTTGCTCCTGAAATCTATGAGTTGCAAAATATAGATAACTTCCAGGATATGTTTGTTGTTGTAGGTCTTAAAACCATTCAACCCAAAGGAATTATACCATTGGAGACATTAAAGAAAGATCCTAACTTTGAACGTTTGGTTAAAATAGAGAAGAAAGCAGAACAATTACTTGCTAAGGCAAACGATGCTCTTAAATCTGCAAAGACGATAGAAGATTTTGTTGCAAAGACAGGTGCTTCTATGGATGTAGATTCTTTGGGTAACGGAATAGTTATTCCTGTTGATTTCTCAACTCCTTACTACGGTCAGGCTGGTGGAGAGATGAGAGTATTAGGTACAATATCTGCACAAAAGAACAAAGGATTGACTAAACCTATCAAAGGATTTAACGGTGTTTATGTTGTCAGCATTGACAATATATCAAAACGTGCGGTAAAAGAAGATGTTAATGCTATCCGTCAGACTTATCAAAACAGAATGAACCAACGTATGAATCGTCTTTCTCCTATAGGTGTTATGTACGAGATGGCAGACATTGACAATTATTTTGTAAGATATATAAGCAAATAAAACACTTCTGTATTGCTTAAACGACACAGAAAGTAGTTATTTATCTTAAAAGAGCAACGGAAATTCATCCGTTGCTTTTTTTAATTACTGATTTGCAGAATACAAAACGGGATATATTGCATTTTGAATTGCGAGTATTTTACGCAATTACGACACGTTTCGCAACAGAAATCTTAATGCTTTTAATGGAATATAGTGTAACATCAAAATAACTATTCAAAACTAATTTCGGGTAGAGAATTGATAATATCCACGCTTTGAATATTCAAATTGATAAATACCTATGTTATATATTGACTTTTACTTGCCCATTCAACAATTTAGGTAATAAATAATCTTTTAAAGATTTTAATTGTATATTTTCTTCTTTTAGTTTCATTTGTTTAACTATAAAAGGAGAAATAATTGAGTCAAAATTCTGCAATATAACATCGTCTGGAGATAGTATGTTTATATGATTTAAATCTGTTTCATTTACTGCCTGCTGTGTTGCTCCGTGAGAAATAGAATCTTTTATTTGTTCAAACGAAGAAAAGTTTATAAAACAATGTACGTATGCAAGAGTTTCTTTCTTGCATTTTAACCCACAAAAGCCTGTTGAAAGAATATATTTATCTATAAACCAATTACTATCTTTCGGAATAGTGATATGCTTTATACTATTTTTCATTTTAGCAAACCAAACGGAGTTTTCCTTTGGTTGCATATTAGCTCTTGACTCCCTATTTTCAAAAGTAATAATATTACCTTTACCGATGTTATTCCCTTGTACATCTGCAGTCGCAAGATATTCCTTATTCCCCTCAAAGTATTCAATCCCTGTACTGATAAGTGAAAACATATCGTTTTCTTTTAATGACATTACTTGCCAATTTTTTGGAATCATTTTTTGTAATTGCTCAGAATATACCATTGCTCCACCAGAGGATTTATAGGGTTTGCCATCCTTGTTCGGAAAATCAAACTGCACAAACCAATAATCATATATTTGTTTTGACAATCGCTCCAAATTTTGAATTATTCTTTTATTAGTTTCTATCTTTTTATCAAGAATAGATATAATACTAACTATTATTGATATAGAACTACTATTTAACTTTTTAATATCAAATTGCATAATATGTGCCTTATCTCCTCGTGGCATTCTACTACCCTTTGTTGATTGCATTACATAATCATAGAAACAATCCTGATACAATATTGCAAACAGATAATAGCTATTCTTCATATCTTTAGCCCTGAATACTATTACATCAGAAGAGCAACCGCCATCACTATCAGCCAACCATATCTTTTGTAAATACGGACGAATATTAGATACTAAAACATCTCCTTTTACAAACCTTGTTAAATTACACTCCTTCGGTGGTAAATTATGTGCTATACTTCTTCCTTCTTTATTTGATAATAAGCAATCTGTTGTTATATAATTTTCCAATGGAACACAACTACTTTTTATTTTTTCTGTAACATATGTTGCTACATCTAATAACTTCATACTATTTTCTCTCTAAAAGTTTAATTACTATAAAAAATTTGGTTTTTTATTCTCCTTTATTCGAATTCTAACTTGTTAAAACTTTTCAAAACTTCCTTTCCTAACTGATTGGATTGCTCAAAAAGAGAAGAAAGGGACATTTTGTATTCCGATATTTTTTGTTCAAATTCTTCTTGTGTAATATCCTCATACTCTATTCGGATTGCAAAATATTGCCCCGCCGAAAGAGAATAGCCTTTTTGAATTATCTCATCATAACTTACACAAACAGAAAAATCATCTACAACTTTCTTTTCTCTAAATGTAGATACAATCTGTTCTATTTCCTCCTGCGTCAAACGTCTTTTTTGATTGTTGCCCTCTTTGTATTCTTCTCCTAATTTGCTTGCATCAATAAGCACAACTTTATCATTCTTTCTGCTGTTGTCAAAGAAAAGTACCGAAACATTTGTTCTTGTAGTAGCAAAGACATTGGGAGGCATGGAGATGCAACCATAAACAATTTTGTCTTCTACAATTTTTTTCAAAATCTTGCTTTCAATACCCGTCTTAGAAGTAATAAACCCAGTAGGAACAACTATTGCTCCTTTGCCATTTGCTTTCAAAGAATTGATAAGATGTTGAATAAAACAAGTATATATAGCCATCTGGTCTTTCTTTTTTGCTGGTACGTTCGGCACTCCTGCCCAAAACCTTGAAGAATAAGATGCTATTGTATTTCTTGTGTCCGAAAAATCCATCTTGAAAGGAGGATTGGAAACAATGTAATCAAACGTTCTAAGCATATTGCCATCGTCTGTACGAAAATATGGATCTGTCAATGTATCGCCTTGGACGGCTTTGTCTAATGAATGAGATAAGTTGTTGAGAATAAGATTAAGTTTCAAAAGTTTGTTGGAACGTTGGGAAATATCTTGAGCAAATATCGTACATCTGTCTTCCCCTATCTGATGAGCCAATGCCATCAAAAGAGTTCCCGTACCAGCCGAAGGATCATAACATTCTATGGAATGCAAGTTAGGATCATCTCCCACCAATAGTCGAGCCATTATAACTGCAATAGCATGCGGAGTATAGTATTCGGCATATTTGCCTCCTGAATCTGTATTATAGTCTTTTATCAAGTATTCAAAAACTACAGCAAAGAAATCATAGTGCTGTTCAAAGGCATTTTCAAAAGAAAATTTTACTAACCGCCCTACCAATGCCCTTGCAAAATCGCATCTTTTTGCACTATCAGTAACATAATTGGTCAAAGGCTCAAACAAAGGTATTTTTGTGTCCTCTGTTGTATGAGTTGAAAAAATATCTATGTTCTTTTGTGCAATGTCCATCATTGTAGAATCAAATATGACATCAAAATCGCCTTTGTTTTGGTTATTCCAAAGATTTTTGATCAAATGTTGTGGTTCCAATCTCAGACTATCTGCAGATAAGTGCACCAAAAGTTTCAACCTATCTTTGTCTTGCATTTTTTCGTATGCCAACTCCCAATGTTCCGCCTGCCTTAAAGGTTCTGCAAGGGGAGTTTTTAGTTTTTTGATCTCGTAAGCAAATTTGTCATTTAAGAATTTGTACAAAAATACTTGCGTAATGATCTTGTATTCATTGCCATCATTGCCCAAACCATAAGTTTTACAAGTGGCTTTCAAATCATCAATAAGTTGTAATGTCTGTTGTTTTATATCGTTCATCTGTTAAACTATTTGAAATGTCGGATTATGATATTGTTGTAAATATTGCTTTGTTATTTGAGAAGAAAGAAATGTATAATCTTCCATCTCCGGTTGTATTTGTGGGAAATCCTCCAAACGTTTGGCAATTTCTGAAGTTACAGTAGTTTCAAAATAGGCGTCTTGTTGTAAAATATTGCTCCTATCATACACTCTTTGGTCAATTTCGCTCTTAATAGTATTGAGTATTGCCAATATTTCATGGTCATAAAAAGTACCAAATAAAATGTGTTTGTTTGCTTGCTCTCGTCTTTTGTTTTCCTCTTTGATCCTTTTATGGACACGTACAAATTTTTCATCTCCATTGTACTTGTTCATCAGATTATTATTTGTCTTTGCCAACTTATGCAGATGTTCCAATACTTCGTCCATATACATCATTTGTTCGTTGTATTGTTCCATGCTTTGAGGCTGGAATCCCCACTGTTTGAAACGCTGTATGAATGCATCATGCAATGTAATATACTCTTCGTCTTGTTTATCCACATTGGAAGTAAAAGCATTTATAACTTGATGCCATTTATCATTGAATTGTACTCCTCCATCTATAAATTTAAGTTCTTCTTCTGCAATTTTATCAAACGAAAACTCAATCATATTCATCATTTGATTGATTTGTTGTTTATGGTCGGAGTAAAAAACTTCTTTTTGGTTGATAATAGTTATTCTGTGATTGATTTCGCCCAGCATTTCAGGAAGTTTTTTGATTTCCAATTTGGCAAAAGTTTTTTTCAACTCCTCATCACCGAAAGTATTTACTATATTATAACATTCTTTTGCCGTTACAAGTGCTTTTCTCAACTCCAAAAGTTGCTGTTTGTCGTCAATATCGGATATTTCCGTGCAAAACTCTTCGGCGTTATTGATGGTAAAGTCAAATAATATCTGCCTACTCTCTTGCATTTGCTTTATAAGAAAATCTTTATCCTCCAAAATCTGTGCAAACATCGGAGGATTGATTACTTCTCCAATTTGCTCACTATCATTATAAGAATTAAGTTCTTTTAAGTAGGCTTGATTGATTTGATTGAAGTCTTCTTTGATATTTGCAAAGTCAATAACAAATCCATGCCTTATATCTTTATAACGTCTATTGACTCTAGTTAGGGCTTGCAACAAATTATGGTCTTTTATCTGTCTTCCAAAATAAAGACGTTTCAAACGTTTGGCATCAAATCCCGTCAAAAGCATATTATAAACGATAAGAATATCTACAGTATATTTGTTTTTGAAATCATCTACCGTTTGTTTTATCTCGTCTTTATTTATATCATGCAATATCAACTTAGCAACAAAACGTTTCTCGTTTGGATAGTTTTGAAATATCTCCTCTTGAACCACATTAAACAATTCATACATTTTTCTCGCTTGCTCGCTGCTTTGACATATAATCATACCGCCCAAACTATCGTCAAACATCTGCACATGCCTAAACAAATAGAAATCTTTAATAATGAATCTTAACAATTCTTTGATATAATTGGAATGTTCAAAAATTTCTTTTTTTGTCAGTTCTTTCTTTGTAATTTTGACTTCCAATTCATCATAAATTTGTTGCAATTTTTCTCTATATGACGTTTTTATATCTTCCCGTATTATCTTCAATGTGTAACCATCTTCAATACTGCGGTCATAATAGTAGGTATGAATATAATTACCAAAGACTTTCCAACTTTCTCTTTCCTCTTTCAAAAGCGGAGTACCTGTAAGTGCAATTTTTATAGCATTGGTATCTGCATTTAGCAAATTGTTAAGAAACGATCCCTTGGGATTGTAACCACGGTGTGCCTCATCTATAAAAAATACTCTTTGCAAATTGTTGGCATAAGGTTTTATGGTAATTTTTTCGCTGTCATTTTCAAATTTTTGTATATTCACAACGGTTATTTCAGCCTCTCCGCTCGTTCCTTGTTGTGATTGAGTACTCTCAAAATGACGCATAAATTCTTCTCTGCTATTGACCGTTATAACCTTTAGTCCTCTTGCTTCAAATTCTTCCTTTGCTTGTGTTAGCAAATCCAATCTATCTACAATAAAATAAAACTTGGCAACAATACTTTGTTTTGCCAACTCATCTTTAAGCAAAAAGGAAAGATAATAACTCAAAGCCGTTTTTCCACTACCTTGTGTGTGCCAAATAATCCCCGATTTTACTCCTTGATTCACTTTGTTTTTTACCGCTAATGCTGCAAACATTTGTTGATAACGCATAATATGTTTTTCTTTTATTGTCTTTATAGCATTATCTTGTTGCACTGTCTGGTTAATGTACGCAAAAGCATATCTCAGAATAAATAGCAACCTATTTTTACTACACATAGAAGTTATTATTCTGTTAGTTGGTGTGAGTTCATTGAGATTGGATTTGTATTCAGGGGCATTTTTGATTACTGAACAGTTGTAATCAAATAGTATTTTTTTCTCTTGAGAGGCTATTTCACTAAAATCTTTGTATGGAAACGTTGTATAGAATTCTTCGTTTTCTTCTCTAAAACAATTGAATGCGGCTTGTTTTTCTGCATTAGTACAATAAAAAGCACCTTCTATTGGAACAATTCCGCCTTTGGCATCATACTCCATATTATTGGAGAAAATCATTAGTTGCGTTATATTCAAAAAACTTCGAAATTTTTTATTAGGAAAACGAATGTCGTTCATACGTTTGCTTTCTGCCAACATACCTCCATTGTTATTCGGTTTTTTCGTTTCTATAAACACCAAAGGCAAACCATTGACAAAAAGAGTTATATCGGGTCTGAATTCATCTTCACCATTCTTGCATGTAAATTCTGCAGTATAGTGAAAAGTATTATTATCGGGGTTATCAAAATCAATAAGTTTGAACGGAGATTGACTGATAAGGATTCTATAAAAACTTTTTCCCAAGTCATCACTTGCTAAGGCATTTTTAATTTCATTGAATACTTGTGAAAACTGCTTATTCTTCGGGTTGAGTTTTTGAAATTGTGAGGCAAAAATTTCTATTAGTATATTTGTTTGTCCATCGTAGAATTTGCCTGCCATATTATTGGAAATTTTTCCAATATATTCGTATCCCAAACGTGCAAGATGTACCATTGCCGGCATCTGTACTCTTGTTGCTTCATTGTAATCACTCATAATAACCGCAATTGATAGTTTTAATAGTTTTTCATCAACTATCAATCACATAGGAAATAATAGAAAATAGAAAAAGTGCGTTCCTTATCTATCACGTCAGGGTAAAGATTCGGAAGATAACCCACACTCTTTAGAGAAGCTCACACCACAAACGGTGCAAACATAAATTCCATTAAGAGTTATCGCTGTTTCACAAAATCTTCCCCCCAAATCTATTATTTCTTTTGCAAAAAATGATTTTCCGAATCTTACTTTTGACGTGAAATAATAGTTAATGCATTGCAAACTATTTTGCTTTTTGCAAAATTACTATTTTATTTCAAAATACCGATAACAAAACCGCATAAATTCTTTTCTGCTTTTCGCTGTCAAAAAAAATTTTGCTTCTGAACTGTTATCATATCCTACTAAAATTTTTTCAGTGATTTCTGTCATTTTTATTAAGAATACGTGGAGAATCAGTGAAAAAATTTCAGTAAAATTGGGTTTTTCCGTTTTCTTTTTACAAAGGAAACTTCTATAATGAAAAAATAAGTTTAATAAATATTATATTGAAATGAATTTTTGTAATTTTGCAGTCTAATATTATAATAAATTATTACACGGAATATGAAAAAGAATATATTACTACTTGTAGCCCTGATAATAGGCAGTACTTCTTATGCACAAAAATGGTTAGACGATGTGTCGTTCAATGTACGTTCTTCATTTGAATACGACCACACCGAAGAACAAGACGCAAAGGGATTTAACGGAGAACATTTCAACCTGAACGTACAAGGACATCTTTCGGATAATGTCAGTTTCCGTTTCCGCCAACGTTTTCATAAAGATATAGTTAATGGAGATAATATCTTCAACGCAACGGATTTTTTATATATCAATTGGAAGATTAACGAACATTGGTCTGTCAATTTCGGACGTAATGAGATTTTTATAGGCGGTTATGAATATGACTATGCCCCTATTGATGTATATTATTATGGAGATTTTTGCAATTCTTTACCTGAATGCTATGCTTTCGGCGGTAGTGTTGCTTACAACTTCAACCCTAACCAACAATTGGTATTCCAGATAAGCAACTCTCCTTTCTTCGGCGGTAACTCTAATCTTCTGTCTTACAATTTGGCATGGTTCGGCTACGTTGCACAATGGTGGAAAACTATTTGGAGTGTAAATGAATGCGAATATACGGACGGAGAGTTTGAGAATATGATAGCTTTAGGTAACAGATTTGAATTCGGTAACTGGTACTTGGAAGCGGATATTATCAATCGTTACCGTTCTTCCTATGACAATTTTCTCTTTGACAATTGGGCTTTCATAGGCAAACTTAACTATAATTACCACAATTGGAATTTCTTTTTAAAAGGCGGTTACGATAACAATAATTATCGCTTTGATTATAATTATCGAATCGAATACAACTACACACATATAGGTTGCGGAACTGAGTTCTTCCCTTTGAAAAACAGTAAAGATTTACGTCTGCATGCCGTTTATTATTACAATGACAATTTGGAAAGCCATAGTTTTATGCTGGGTGCAACTTGGAAAATTAACCTGTTGGAAAAATAGTAAAGACAAAATATTATGACAAAAAAGAAATTGAAACCGTCGCAAAAAGTAATTGTTGAAGCAATTATTTTCTTAGTCGTATTGATAGGTTGCGGTTGCGTATTAGGTTCGCGAATGGGAACAGCAAATCTATTGAATACCATTATGAATACAGCACACAACTTGTTGATGAACACTTGTTTTTACTTGATGGGAATAACAGTTTTAACAGGTGCGTTAAGTAAGTTGTTTGCAGAATTTGGTGTTGTTAATCTCTTAGAAAAGGTATTGCGTCCTTTAATGAAACCATTGTATAACCTTCCTGGCGTTGCCGCACTTGGTGGAGTTATGACTTTTCTTTCAGACAACCCTGCTATAATTGCTTTGAGTAAGGATAGAAGATTTTCTTCTTATTTCAAGAAATATCAACTTATTTCATTAACAAATTTCGGTACTGCATTCGGAATGGGATTTATTGTCATAATCACTATGATTGGATACGGTCATGCAGGTGGTGCATTGATAGGATTTTTCGGTGCAATTTGCGGTTCTATCATTTCTACTCGTTTGATGCAGCGTTCTGTACGAAAAACATACCCGGAACTTGAAGAACCAGTATCAAAACTTTCGCCAAAAGAGATAGAGGAAGAGGAGATTGTTGCAGAGGGTGGTGAAAGTACCTTTATGCGTTTCCTTAATGCGGTGTTGGATGGTGGTAAAAACGGAGTAGAATTGGGATTGGCTATCATACCTGGTGTTTTAATTATTACTACATTAGTAATTCTTGTAACTTTTGGCCCTGATGCTGCAACGGGAACATATAATGGAGCAGCAACACAAGGAGTTCCTATTTTGCCATGGCTTGCCGAAAAAATTCACTGGGTATTTGAATGGTTGTTCGGATTCAATCACATGGAATTGATAGCATTTCCTATGACAGCGTTGGGATCTGTTGGTGCTGCATTGGGATTGGCAAAAGCGTTTTTTGAAGGAGGATTTTTTGATGGCAATGCTGTTGCTGTATGTACTGCAATCGGTATGTGTTGGTCAGGTTTCCTTTCCACTCATACGGCAATGTTGGATTCTTTAGGCTATAGAAAATGTATATCTAAAGCATTATTAGCACATACCATAGCGGGATTGTGTGCAGGAATCATTGCTCATTTTGTATATTTAGGAATTTCTCTTATCTTTTAGCGGAAAGACATCAAAAGAAAGACTTTTCATTTGTCTTTCATAAACAAAACAGCGGAGCATATAAATATGTTTCGCTGTTTTGTTTATGAGTTTGACATACATATGTATCGGATATGTGTCATTTATATAACAACTACGGAATGTGCCGTTTCAAAAAGAGGAGCACGTTTGTATTCCTCAATCTTCGAAGGCATATATACCGTTTTCAACCCGTCACATCCCCAGAAAGTACGCTTTCCTATGTATTGCAATGAAGCAGGAAGGGTAACTGTTTCCAGATGCATACAGTCTTCAAATGCATAACTTCCTATTATTTCCGTCCCTTCCGGGATAATTACATTTCTCAAACTATTACATCCACAAAATGCAGAAGTATCTATTTCTTTCAATGAGTCCGGCAGTTGGATTTTTTCCAGCGTCTCACAGAATTGAAAACAATGCTTTCCTATCTTCCTTATTTGTTGCGGAAAATCTATCCTCCTCAATCCCTGACAAGCAGCAAAAGAATAATCACCCAATTCCTCTATGGTATCATTAAGAACAATTTCTCTTAAACCTCTACAACCACAAAATGCTCCTGCTCCAATATCGGAAATTTGTCTTGTCCCGTTTATTTGCAACAGGTTATGACAACCGTAAAAAGCCCCTTCGCTTATTTTTTGTAAGTTCTTCGGTAAATTTATATTCTTTAATCTTAAACAATTCTCAAAAGCATATTCACCTATGGTTTTTAATGTTGTCGGAAGAGATATTTGCTCCAATCCACTTGCCCTGAAAGCAAAAGGAGGAATGCTTTCGATGCCTTCTTCTATAATAACCTTTTTCAAGTTCTTGCAATCCTTGAAAAAAGATGCTCCGAAACATTCATTTATTGTTATCTCCGTAATATGTTGATTATTTTCGTAAGATTGCATTAAGTAAAAATCCAAGTGTCAAGTAAGAAACAATTAAACATATATGCTGCCCAAAAAATATTTGCGAATATAGTTACAACTATTAGTATGTGTAATCTTTTTTGGTGGAATGTAGCGATTGAAAAATACCATAATACAAAATATCAACATTGTAAAAAACAATATTGATATTTTTTTATCAGGTATAATTATCTTCATTTCCGATAACAATTTATTTTTCTTTTTTCTTATCAGCAGGAGGATAATCAATAGTATAGTGAAGTCCCACACTTTCTTTGCGTTTCATTGCCATAGAGATAATAAGGTAGGCATTAGCTACCATATTTCGCAATTCACAAAGTTGAGGTGTCAAAACACTGCGGTTATACAATTCTTCCGTTTCTTCATATATAACCTTTGTACGTTTGAATGCTTTATTAAGACGAACGTCGCTTCTGACAATACCGACATAGTTACTCATTATCTGCTGCAATTCTCTTTGAGTTTGAGTAATAAGACTCATCTCTTCATTCAGCACCATACCTTCTGCATTCCAATCCGGTACATCATCACAAAACTCAATATTTTTTATCTCATCCTTCGCATCCATAGCCGCACGATGAGAATATACTGCTGCTTCAAGTAAAGAATTGCTGGCTAATCTGTTGGCTCCGTGCAAACCGGTACAAGAGCATTCTCCTGTTGCATATAAATGCTTAATAGTAGTACGAGCAAAATTATCCACAACGATCCCACCGCATCCGTAATGACAAGCAGGGACAACAGGTATCATATCTCCCCTTGTAATATTCAGTCCCAACTCCAAACATTTAGCATATATATGAGGAAAATGATGCATTATCTCTTCTTTACTTATAGCCGAACAATCCAGTTGAACATGATCATCTCCTGACAATGTCATTTCCGAATTGATTGCACGAGCAACAATATCTCTCGGAGCCAAAGAACCGCGTTTATCATACTTATCCATAAAAGCCTCTCCTCTCAGATTTCTCAATACTGCACCGGCTCCTCTCATTGCTTCCGTTATTAAGAAAGATGGTTTTTCCATAGGATTATAAAGTGATGTCGGATGAAACTGTACAAATTCCATATCTTTTAACCATCCTTTTGCACGATGTACCATCGCCTGTCCGTCTCCTGTTGCAACTACCGGAGCTGTGGTGGCTGAATACACCTGCCCGAAAGAACCTGTTGCCAACATAGTTATCTTTGCCAAATAAGTATCTATTGAACCGGTATTTTTATCCATTACGTACGCTCCGAAACATTCCACATTATCCATGTGTCTGTTTACTTCTTGCCCCAAATGATGCTGTGTAATTAAATCTATCGTAAATTGATCTTCTTTCAACTCTATATTAGGATTATTTTTCACCGCCTCGTACAATGCTCTCTCTATTTCTGCTCCTGTATTATCCTGGTGATGAAAAATCCTATGCTCACTATGTCCGCCTTCCCTAGCTAAGTCGTAATTACCCATACGATTTTTATCAAAATTAGCTCCTATACGAATCAACTCCTTGATTCTTTCCGTTCCTTCCGTTATAGTAATGCGGACAGCTTCTTCATTACAAATTCCTGCTCCTGCTATAAGTGTATCCTGAATATGTTTCTCATAGGTGTCAGGTGCATACATAACTGCTGCAATCCCTCCTTGTGCATACTTTGTTGAACACTCTTGGGCATCTGCCTTAGTTATAACACAAACCCTTCCGTAATTGGCAGCTTTCAAAGCAAAAGATAATCCGGCTATCCCACTGCCTAAGACTAAATAATCTATTTTGTATCTCATATTAATGCAAATGTCTGTTTGATTCTGCAAATTTACACAAATTTTTTTAATTGCTTTTTTTCTATTTGGAAGATATCTCCAAAACCTATTATTTTTATTACTTGATTTTTCATATCTATTCTTTTAATCTTACTCTTACTGCCCGTTATCGTATGAAATGATAATCATCCAAAATCTTTTTCTTATAAGAACAAGAAGCATTACAATGCTGTCATCAGGTTACTCAATAAAGTATTAACAGATAAGGACGAGAAATTTATCGGATAACTTGCAAATAAGGATAATTTCTAATCTTTATCATTATACACATATCTGACCTTAGCATATCTTAATTTTTTACTGTCACCTGTTAATTTACTCAATAAAATTCGTATATTTGCAGTCTGGAAATTAATTCTTTAATAATTAAAACAGTGAGATATCATGGCAAAATTCTCTTTACCGGAGCTTCCTTTCGCAATCAATGCATTGGAACCTCATATTAGTGAAAATACACTAAACTTCCATTATGGTAAACATCATCAAACGTATGTAAATACGCTAAACTCTTTAATTGAAGGTACAAAATACGAAAAACTTTCTTTAGAAGAGATTATTAAAAATTCCGAAGGTGGCATTTTCAACAATGCAGCACAAGTATACAATCACACTTTCTTTTGGAATTGTCTTACACCAAACCACCAAAAAGAACCTACCGGGAGATTAAGACAAGCGATAGAAGATTCGTTCGGCTCTTTTGATAACTTCAAAGCGGAATTTACACAAAAAAGTGTAGGACTCTTTGGCTCAGGTTGGTGTTGGCTTGTCAAAGATAATGAAAATAAACTGCAAATTATCCAAAAACAAAATGCAGGATGCCCTCTAACGGACGGCTTAATTCCGCTTTTGGTATGCGATGTATGGGAGCATGCCTACTATTTAGATAAACAAAATGCCAGACCAAAGTATCTGGAATCCTTCTGGGAACTTGTAGATTGGAAAAAAGTCGAAACAAGATTTTAATTTATTGCAAATTCTCTTCTTAAAAAAGTTTAATAATAAAGAACAAGTCCGCCGTTATCAGAAACGGCGGACTTGTTCTATTGCTTATATTGTCAAAGACAATTTTTAGTTATTTATGATATTTTGAAATTCGATTTGAGATTGATAACGTTTGAATTCAACGTCGTTTTTTGCTTGATATTTGTATGCAGGTTCCATTTCACAAGCTGCACGTAAGTTTTTAATCAACCCTGGTACGTCATCCAAACGAGCATAGCAAACAGCACGCAAATAATTTACCTCACTTGTCTGATCAACACAACAATCCAAAGTACGAATTGCATTTCCTGTATTACCTGTTAACAACTGAATCAATGCAAGATTGTACGTACATTTTCTGTCTTGCAATTGTTCTGCAGCCGCCTCATAATCTCCTTGTTTAATTGAAACAATAGCAGAATTTGCCGTAGCCTGCTCACTTCCATGTTGCTTTGCCAACTCAATATATCTTGCCGCAGCATCATTATCCCTCAATGCCAACTGCAAAAGTGCCAAATTGTTCTCAATCTGTCCGTTTTCAGGAGAAAGTTTATAAGCCGTTTCCAAATAAGTTCTTGCATCATCCAATTGATTCAAATATAATGCTGTTGCTCCTGCGTTATTCCAACCCTCCCATTGAGAAGGAAATCTTTCCGTTACAGCTTGATATATTTGAAGTTTAACTGCATAATTATGAGATAGTGATGCAGCATACATTAATTCATCATAAGTTAAATTGTCAGGATTAGTCAAAGCCATTTTTGCCAATTCCTGATCTGTTTTCTGAACACCTGTAAAATTGAATGCAATCTCACCTCTACGCAACGTAGGAAGAATATCCTCCTCTATCTGACGGAACACAACACTCATATTTCTAATTTCCTGCTCTCTACGAACTTTGTCAGGTTGAGATTTTACAACATTGATAACTGTATTCTTTTCCTGCAAAGAAGATCCTTCAACCAACTTCAAAAAGTTATCCCAATCTTCTCCTCTTGCATTGGTTGTAATAACGACATCTTTTTTAATATCTTCCACGTATTTATTAATATCTGCAGATTTTATATTCTCGGCTTTTGCTCTTTCCTGCAATGCTTCTGTAAGCATATTATCAACAAGTTTAACCGTAGTTTCCGCTCTTTTCTTCGAAAGTCCTATATTGTAAGACTCCTCTCCTTCAGGAGAAGCCCAAGCATTAACATATATCTGTCGAGGAACTTGATTATTAACAATATAAGATTTCATATTGTTAATACTACGTTTTGCTTCCATCTTTTTATTCAAGGCATTGTTCCAATTTAAATCCGACATATTAACGGTAAAATAAATATCGGCTTTCATTAACTCATCTGCCGAAATGGTGTAATTTGCCGTTGCCATCGCCATATCTCCCTTTATATCCACACGATTAGAAGTAGAATTTATTCCTTGTGCAATCTTAATGTTACCTAACTCTATTGCCTGACTATTCTCCAAAGCCTCACTTCTTGTCGCATTTGCCTCATTAACATTCTTTGCCTTGTATGCAACAGGATTAAGCGTCAAAACAGCACTCTCCATTCCGGGACGATAAGCAACGGTATCTCTGTACATAAACCTTCCACCTGATTTTTTTTCAATAGTTTTGCCGTTTCCATCAACTTTCTGTCCTTTTAGATTCATAGGGGATAGTATTACTTCTCCCGTCTCCCAAGTCAAAACAGGTTGAAGGTACATTACTGCATCCTTTTTAAAATAATGCTGTGGAATATTTCCGTTGATTGTAACTATGACCTTATCCCCTGTTGTCTCCATTGGATTCGGAGATATTTGATAACGGACGGTGTTATGTTTTTTCTGCATCGATTTAAGCGAAGAAGAACAGGAAGAAAAACCCAACACGGCTCCTGCCAACAAAACGCCTATAAGTACTTTTTTCATATCCTTTATATTTATTTATTATGTTTATCCACGAAATAATTATGAACATTCATAAACATTTGGCAAAATTACAAAATTTTTAACAATTTTTACATTGTTAGCATTTTTTTATTAATACCTACCTTTTTTGAATAACGTACATTGTTATATTTACCCACAGATTTTTCGGAAATTTGTACTAATTTTACTGCTTATCCAAAAATTTTATCTACCTTCGCTCCCTCAAATAATAGACATTACAAAATGAATGAAAAAGAGATTGCAATTTTATTCGATTTAGATGGTGTTGTTTTTGATACAGAACACTTTTATTCAGAGTTTTGGGCAGAAGAGGCTCGCAAATTCCGCCCTGATGTAGAACATCTTGAAATGAAAATTAAGGGGCATGGACTAAAAGACATCCTAAACGAATTTTTTGACGACCCTACTATACAAAAATCAATCCTTAAAGACATAAAAGATATGGAAAAAAGAATGACCTTTCCATATATAGCCGGTGTTGAAAATTTTATCGCATCAATACATCAAAAAAACATTAAAGTTTGTTTGGTCACATCCTCGAAAAAAGATAAGATGGAACGAGTTTTTGCTCAACGTCCTGAAATTAAAGATTATTTCCCTTTAATGATTACTTCGGACGATATCCAACATTCTAAACCTGCCCCTGATTGTTATTTGAAGGCTGCTGAAATATGTCATGTCAAACCTCAAAATTGTATTGTTTTCGAAGATTCTCTTGCCGGTATTGAATCTGCTTTGAGTGCAAATATGAAAGTAATAGCTTTATCAACAACGCATCCTGTTGACGAATTACAAAAGAAAACAACTACTATTATTTCTGATTTTACAAATATTAGTCCGGATGATTTTTTAGAAAGACAATAGAAAGAGAGAAAGGGACTGAAAATTCAGTCCCTTTCTCTCTTTCTATTACTATTGTATAACCTCATTTACAATAAGTCTGCAAGCTTTTCAGCCAAATCACAAACTCGGTTGGAATATCCGTTTTCGTTATCATACCAGGAAACAACCTTAACAAAATTACCGTTCATAACCATAGTCAATTGCGAATCAAATATGGAAGAATGATTATTTCCGACTATATCAATAGATACTAAAGGAGCTTCACTGTATTCAAGGATACCTTTCATTGAACCCTCTGCTGCCTCTTTTATCGCAGCATTAACTTCCTCTTTTGTTACATTCTTTTCTAGTTCAACTGTTAAGTCTACAACGGATCCGTCAGGAGTAGGAACACGCATTGATATACCATCAAGTTTTCCTTTTAATTCAGGAATAACTAAACCAACGGCTTTAGCTGCTCCGGTTGAAGTCGGAATAATATTGCAAGCGGCTGCACGTGCACGACGCAAATCCTTATGAGGAAGGTCAAGTATTCTTTGATCATTCGTGTATGAGTGTATAGTATTCATATATCCCCTGACAATACCGAATTTCTCGTGTAAAACTTTTGCAACAGGTGCTAAACAGTTTGTTGTACAAGAAGCATTCGACACACACGTTACATCCTTTGTAAGGACCTCATCATTAACTCCTAAAACAACTGTAGCATCTACATCTTCTGCTTTGGCAGCAGGTACAGTTAGTATAACTTTTTTTGCTCCTGCCGTCAAATGTTTTCCCATCAACTCTTTCGTTTTAAACAATCCAGTAGATTCTATAACAATATCAATACCTAATTCTTTCCATGGTAAATTTACAGGATCTTTTTCTGCGAACACCCTTATTTTTTTACCGTTTACTATCAAATATTCTCCTTCATAAGTAACATCTGCATCAAATATTCCGTGACAGGAATCGTATTTTAATAAATGTGCAAGAGTTGCCGCATCCGTTAAGTCATTTATTGCAACAACCTCCAAATTGGTTTTACGTTGCATATTTCTAAAAGAGATTCTTCCTATACGTCCGAATCCGTTTATTGCTACTTTTACCATAACTTTGTATATTTTTAGTTAAAAAATTCTTCGCTCCTTAAATTTCTGCAAAATTAAATCAAATTCTTTTTTTTACAAAGAATAATCAAAAGTTTTTTTCTATCGCATCCCACAAAGCATTATACAACAAATCACCTTCCATTTGATAGCCTTTAGATGTTAAATGTATTCTATCAGTTTGCATCAAAGAATTATGTAACAACTTATCACTGCTTCCTTTTCCTCCGAACACTTTATACATATCTAAATACAAACATCCAGTATTCTTTGCCGTATTTTTAATTATTTCTATTGTCTTGTCCTGTCTGGGATTTATTCTTTTTCTGTGATAATAGCACTCTAAAGGAGTAATTAATAATACGGGGACGTTATTCGTAGCACTTTTTATTTTGTTTACAAGAGCGGAGAGATTATTCTCAAATGTATTTTCTCCACCCGGTTCATACGTGTCATTAGTTCCTAAAGATAAAATAACCATATCCGGTTTTATACTTTCTATGTGTGAAAACAATTTGTCGGCCCCAAGATATGACATTGCTGAAGCTCCGTTTGTCCCCGTAACATTATATACGACTCCAGGATCATCAGTTGTAAAATAGAATCCATAAATATAAAATGTGTCCGAAGAAGTTTTTTTTACAGTAACGGTTACATCCGTTATATAATCTGCCAAAACAAACTCAGTATATCCGTATTTAGAATTATACACTTTTTGATATGCGGTTTCTAAATCGGAAAGAATTATATTATCTCCTTGCCCGAGTGGCGAATGATAAATTCTCAATCTATTAAAATCATATTTTACAGAATTTTTATTATTGACACTTATGTTCACAGTACTACCGTTAGTACGGGTATACACCGTTGTTCCCCACAGACCTAAATTCTCCTTGTCTTTGGAAGATATAATATTCTCCGATGCCCAAGATGGTGAGAAAGTAACTTTGTATGAATCAGGACAACCTTTCAAGAAAGGAGTTATCATACCTCTTGCCCCAGTTAATCCGTCCGTAAAGGATTGAAAATTTTTACGCACTTGCCCTGTATACAAATCTGCCTGCAAATGAGAATCTCCTATATGAAGAATATTGATTTGATTGTTACCCAACCGTATCATCTGGGAAAACTTCTTGACAAACAATTTAAACTGTTCCCTACTATACCCGTAATACTCAACTGTATCTGCAGACATGTTAAGGAAAGAATACCCGCTTACATTGACAGGTTGGCAGAATATATCGGACTTTATTAATGTAAATAACAGGCACCCGATTAGGAATAATATTTTAGTTCGTTTTGTTTCCATTAGATTTAAAATAAAGTTGCACCGGAAAGTACTTTTATTTTTTGCTTAGATACTTAATGAAGTAAATTCCCTGAATTTTTTCTCTAATGATCCTCCACCCGATAAATGTTCAATCGTATCGTCTGCAACAAGTTTACCGTTATTGATTATCACTGCCCTTGAACATACA
This sequence comes from Bacteroidales bacterium, assembly GCA_017477025.1. Taxonomy (GTDB): domain Bacteria; phylum Bacteroidota; class Bacteroidia; order Bacteroidales; family P3; genus Scybalousia_A. The sequence goes on from JAFUYA010000075.1 coordinate 39,568, forward strand.
GCTTCTACTTCCTGCATTATATGTGTGGATAACAATACCGTTTTCTCTTTACCCGCTTGTTTAATTATCTGACGGATTTCAACTAACTGGTTAGGATCCAACCCTGTTGTCGGCTCATCCAATATCAAAATTTGAGGATCATGTATCATAGCCTGAGCTAACCCTACACGCTGTCGATATCCTTTGGATAATGCTCCGATTTTTTTATTCACTTCTTTTGTCAATCCGACTAATTCTATCATCTCATCCACCCTTTGCTTTCTACGTTTACCTGTAATATTATGCAGTCCTGCTGTAAAATACAAAGATTCTCGTACATACATATCAAGATAAAGCGGATTCTGTTCGGGCAAATAACCTATTAACGACTTAATTTTCATCGGGTCTTCAAATATATCATAACCGCATATTTTAACATCTCCGTATGTAGGAGGGATAAAACAAGTCATTATTTTCATCATCGTGCTTTTCCCTGCCCCGTTAGGACCTAACAACCCTACTATTTCTCCCTTAGAAATACTCAATGAAATATTATCAACAGCCCTTTGGTTTCCGTATATTTTTGTCAGATTTGTTATAACTATTGTCATTTATTTTCCCTCTTTTGTCCAAACAGACTGCGAAATTAAGGAATTTTTCTTACTTTTGCCGAAAATTTATTTAAGAAAATGAAAATAGAGGTAAAGCAAGATACTATTTTATTGAATTTTGTCCGCAATTATTTCAATGACATATCAGTAACAAAAGCGAAAAAAATGATCCTTTATAATTGCTTTTCAATGCAAGGAGCCAGTTTAAAAAGTCCGGAGTATATACTGCATAAAGGAGATATTATTGAATATAGAAAATATTACGGAGGAGAACACATAATAAGAGAAAAGAGAAACATATCCATTTTGTATGAAGATAGGGATATTATCATTGTTAATAAATTGTCTGGACAAAGCGTTATTGAATACAGAGACAGAAAAGAAGAAACTCTTTTGAGTTTGACAAAGAATTATCTGAAAAAGAAATATCACAAAAATGATCTCTTTGTTATTTTTGCCCCTCAAACAGACGAAAGCGGATTAGTCTTATTTGCAAAAAACAAACTTGTTGCCGATTGGTTCAGTCATCAAACGAATAATTTCAAATTCTCCATATCAGCGGTTATTGAAAATTCACTCAAACATAAAAATGACAAAATACAATTTGCCGTGACGGATAAAAACGGTATTTTTTCTATAGCAAAAGAAGAGGATCCGAAAGAAAATATCAAAGAAGTCTTTTTACAGTATTCTACAATTGCGGATTTGTCTTCCGACAATAATAATTACTTTCAAATAGATATTAAAGGCAATGGTTTTCAGCCTTATCTGAATCGTTTTCTTCTTTCTCATATAGGGAATCCTGTTTACGGAGATAATGTTTTTCAGTACAAGAAACAAGGGAATAAAATCCTGAGATATTGTGTTTACGGCATGGAGTTTTTAAGACCGAGTACAAATAAGAAAGTGAGAATTGAGGTTCTGTTACCAAGAAATTTTACTTCTATTGCAGTAGCACCGATAAACGTAAAGGAAATAAAATCATAAAATAATATAAAAGATGAATGATAATCTGAATAACTTGAAAGTTAAGACGGAAGAGGCTTTGCAGCAGTTCTTTTGTTGTTTGGAAAATTATGAAAATACATCATCAATTTCTCAATTAGAGGAAAAAATAGATGTTATCTTGAAGCAGACTGCCGATATTTTGAAACAGAATAATGAAATTATTGCCCGAAATAATGATCTTTTGAATCAAATCAAAAGTCTGACAAGCAATGAAAATTACCGGAAAAACCCTTTGATTACCTTTGACAAAGAACCCTCTCCTATAGTCAATGAAAAGGTTGAACAAAACGATGAGTCTGTAAACGACGAGAACAACAACTCTTTTGAAGAGCAAATAGCACAGACACAAACAGAAATCGAAGAATTGCTCCGTAAGAAGGAAGAAGAGGAAAAGACAAAAAAAGAACCTGAGAAAGAAGAAGAAACAGAAGCAATAAAAATAAAACAAGAAGAAGCACCAACGTCTTCTGTATTGGAATTTTTCCATAAACGTGTTGCAAAAGATAATCTGACAAACAGTAATTTGCAACCTTTGGATTTAAATAAAGCAGATTCTCCTCAAGATTTAACCGAACAGGTAAAAGAGGAAATAAAAATAACATCCGAAAAAAAACCGCGTTCCATTGCTGAACAATTTGAAGACAAAACAAACAGAGATCTGTTGTCTGCCATAGGAGTCAGTGAGAAATTTATGTTTATCAACGATTTATTCTCAGGAAACATAAAAGAATATACTTCCTTTGTAAATGAACTGAATTCAAAATCAACACTGACGGAGTCCATGAATACCATGATTTCAATGCAATTGAAGAAAAAATGGGCAAAAGGTTCATTAGCTTACACTACTTTGGAAAATATTATCATTAAACGTTTTGAATAGGAAAATGAATCTGATAGTTTCAGCTCCGAGTGGCAGCGGTAAAACAACAATTTTAAAGAAACTCTTTGAGAAATATCCTGACATTTTCGGATTTTCTATCTCGGCAACGACAAGAAAACCGAGACAGGGAGAAGTAAATGCAAAAGATTATTATTTTATTTCTCCCGAAGAATTCGGAAACAAACTTGCTGATAATGAATTTCTGGAATATGAACAAGTCTATGAGAACCTTTATTACGGAACTTTAAAAAGCGAAATAGAAAGAATAAATGCATTAAACAAATATCCGGTTTTCGATGTGGATGTCAAAGGGGGAATGAATATAAAAAAACATCTGGGAGACAGGGCATTCAGCATATTCATCATGCCACCTTCTTTGGAAATCCTTAAACAAAGACTACTGAATAGAAAAACGGAAAGTGAAGACAGTTTGAAAAAGCGTCTTGACAGAGCAGAAATGGAGATGGCATATTCCGAATGTTTCGATTTAGTTGTAATAAATGATGATTTGGATAAAGCTGTAGAGGAGTTTATAAAAGCAGTAGAAGACCATATATTGTAGGATATGAACAAAATAGTGCCGTATTACATTGAAGTTTCCAATGCCCAAAGATATTATGAAGGTCAATACATTTGCGGAGACGTATTTCTTTCCAAACGACTGAAAACACAAAACCGCATTTTAAGTGTTCTGTCCGACGGAATGGGACACGGTGTCAAGGCTAATGTACTTGCGACACTTACATCTCATATGGCATTGAATTTCGCAGAGGAACACCGCAACGCATCAACTATTGCCCAAATCATTATGGATACCCTGCCTGTCTGCAGTGAAAGACACACCTCATATGCTACATTCACTATCGTAGATATTGCTAACGGTAAAGTAAATATTTTGGAATATGACAATCCTACATGCCTTGTAATGCGAGGAGGGAATATTTATGAACCGGAGTGGCAACAAGTACAACTGGAAAATGTAGATCATGAAGGAAGAAGTCGCACTTTACACACATGTTGTTTCTCCGCTCAGAAAGAAGATCGAATTATTTATATTTCAGATGGAGTTACACAAAGCGGCATGGGAAGTGATAAGTTTCCGTTCGGTTGGCAACGAGACGGTTACGTAGATTTTGTCAGACAATCCATTTTGAACGACCGTTATATTCCTGCCGGCAAACTTGCCCAACGAGTTGTAGATATGGCACATACAAATGACAATTTTGATTCAAAAGATGATACTTCCTGCGGAGTAATATATTTCCGTGATGCAAGACAATTAATCATTGCTTCGGGTCCGCCACTTGACGAAAAACTTGATAAGGAATACGTTTCCAAAGTTATAAGTTTCAAAGGTAAGAAAATCCTTTGCGGAGCAACAACTGCGGAAATATTTTCCAGAGAACTGAACAGAGAAATCAAAGACAACTACACTGAGATGGAAAACGACTTACCGCCTTACTCTGAAATGGACGGAGTTGACTTGATTACAGAAGGAGTTTTGACCCTTTCCAAAGTTGAAACCATACTCAACACGATAAATTCGGTAAATGCCTTACTCGGAAAGGGACCTGCCGACAGAATTGTAGAACTTTTGATGGACTCCGACAGAATTAAATTTCTTGTAGGAACCAAAATAAATCAAAATCATCACGATGCAACAATGCCTGTAGTGATAGAAATTCGCCGTACATTGATTGCACGTATTGCAGCCTTACTGGAACGAAAATTTATGAAAGAAGTAGATACAGAGTATTTATAATATTTTCTTTCGCTCAATTTACTTTCATAATCCATTATCTTACAATGAAATAAAAATATGCGTGTTTTTGAAAGTTTTCTTTAAAAAAATTGCAGAATTGTTAAACAAAATTTATAAAATCAATGAAAAAATTAAGTTGCCTCTTAATACTTGTAATTTTATGTTGTTCATGTTCCGTTTTTAAAAAGCAAACAACAAAAAAAACGGACAAAAATAAGCAGGATACGGAAAACATAATCCGACAAAACGATAACAATGCTTTTGAATATGACGGTCTTATCAAAACGAATGTAGCGGAAAAGTTCAAACCTTATCAAACTTGTTCTTTCCAATGTAAGACTTCTTTTAAAGGATTTCCTATAAACATGAGCGTACGCACCACTTACGACAGTATTTTCTGGTTTTCAGCTTCTTCAATGGGAGTGGAAGCGGTAAGAATAAAGGCCACTGAAGATTCCGTATATATGTTGGATAAAATAAATAAAGAAAACGTACAATGGACTTATGAACGAGCAGCCATGTTTGCTGGACTGCCGCTCTCTTTTGATTTCATACAGGACTTGTTCACTGACACAACATTGGTAAAATCATACAATACTCCTAAATTTAACGGGACGATTGTTAAAAAATTTACTCGAATTGACGGTATTTCTTTACCTGAGGAAATCAACATTGATGGAAAAATTAACGGAAAAAACGAAAAGGTAAAAATATCCGTACAAAAATATAAGATTAACGGAAAAAACGAATATCCTTTTGAGTTTAAAGACGGATATAAATACATAAAACGTTAAACAATATGAATATAAAAATAAGCATAGTATTGATTGCTGCATGTTTTTTTGCACAAACATCATACGGTCAATGGAACAAGTACTTTGAGAATAAAGGTTTGCGTATTGACTACTCACATTCCGGTCGTGTAAATACAGACTATTTCACCATTGAGGAAATGAAAGAAGTCCCGTTTTATTCCGGCAGTCATGTCAGTTTGATTGACCGTACCGACAACGGTGCTTACTTAATAAGTTTGTATGAAAAATCAACCCGAACGTTAATATTCTCAAAGGGTGTTTCTTCATTATTCAATGAATGGCTTTCAACTCAGGAAGCATCTCACATGTGCGGTAACTTTGAAGAAGTAATCATTGTCCCTTATCCGAAAGAACAAACTGAAATCCAAATATCATTCTCCGTACGCGACAGTGCAAATAATTGGAAAGAAATCGTGCGTTATGATCTTGACAAAGATGCAATCCGTCCGTGGGAAATATCCCCCAAAAAAGTTAAAAACTCAAGACCTCATCTGATAGAGTTAAACAAAACAGGCAGAAGCATGGAGAAACGTGTAGATTTGGTTCTTGTTCCTATAGGATATACCTTGGAAGAGAAAGAAAAAATGATGTCGGATTTCCGTTTGAACCCTCCGAAAGAGATTTTAGGACAAAAAG
>JAFUYA010000076.1 GCA_017477025.1 Bacteroidales bacterium
ATTCTTTTCCCGATGCTATGTCATTTTCCGCCCATACGGTGTACATAAAAGTTTTTAATTTTTTCGGGGCTTTTTTGTTTTCAACGGCCTTTTGTACTTCTTTGAGTATGATTTCACTTTCCGAATACTTTTTTTGTTTGGTATAGGTAAGGGCTAACCAAATCATAGGTTCATACACACTTTCCGATTTCTTCCAATTTGCGATTATGTATTTGAATGCAGCCTCTGCACCTAAAAAATCACGACTTATAAGGCAGGATTTACCTATCAGCAAATAAGCGTCATCAATTTCGGGATTTTTCTCAATACCCTGAAAACGCATGCTGTGTTTTTTTATCACCTTTGATGCTTTTTCTATCGAGCGTGTTGCATTTGATTTGATGGTTTGAGCCGTTTTCTCATCGGGTATTTTATAGACGGGAATGATTTTGGTAAAATCGTCTTTATAATTCTTATCTATCGTAGTGATTGCTTGTTTGTACGATTCCTGTCCGTTCCATAATGCGTTGTAATGAGCAACCATTTGGTGATATTTTCTGTTCTGCCACTTATCCTTATTGACCGAGCAGGAAATCAGCAAAACGGCAACGGCCGTAAAGCACAACAATCTTATAATGCCTTTATTGTTTTTTACAGTATTGGAGTTTATGATTTTCAAATCTCAAAATTTTTTTATGAAAACGCAAAATTACGATAATAATTGTAAAAAAGTATTTATTTTTTTCTTTTATTCTCAACAATGTACGATGAATAAATTTGCAATCACTGAAAATAATTCTGAAATTATTAACAATATTTTTGCAATCATTAAGAATATTTAAGTCAATAGTGTCTGAAAATTATTTTAGACCGTTTAAAATATAATTTCAGACGGTCTGAAACTATATTTCAGACGGTTCAAAATAATTTTTAAACCGTCTGAAACAATTATGTTTTTAATGATTTCAAAACCCTCTTTAATGATTTCAAAAAAAATATCAGTGTTTTCTTTGTTTTAAATAAAAAATTCGTACCTTTGCACACAGTTTGGATTTTTTATTTGTAAAAGTCTGAAGATAAACTTAAAAACAAATAGTAACAATTTAAATAAGAATAAAACGAGATGGCAAGAGTTAGAGCTTTCAAGGGATTTCGTCCCCCTGTTGAGATTGCAGAACAACTGCAAGCCCAACCTTATGACGTTATTAACAGCGAAGAGGCAAGAGAATTAGCAAAAGACAACCCTTATTCTTTACTTCACATCACTAAGGCCGAAATAGATTTGAAAGAAGGCACACCAAGTAACGCTCCCGAGGTATTTGAGCAGGCTGCAAAGACATATAATGATTTCAAAGCAAAAGGTTGGTTGGTTCAGGATAAAGAACCTAAACTTTACATTTATGCTCAGACAATGGACGGCAGAACTCAATACGGTATTGTAGGCTGTGCTTACGCTGAAGACTATGTTGAGGGCAAAATCAAAAAACACGAACTTACTTTGAAGAAAAAAGAGGCAGAGCGTCAGGTAATTATAGATGTTACAAACTCTAATTTGGAGCCTGTTTTCTTTGCTTACCCTGACAATAAGGAAATTGACGAAATCGTTGAGAGTATTGTAAAGAACGAAAAACCTGTTTATGATTACGTTGCAAAAGAAGACGGTTTCGGACACACATTCTGGGTAATCAACGATGCTGCTAAGATAAAGAGATTGGAAGAAATCTTCGATAAAGACGTTCCTTATTTGTATATTGCCGACGGTCATCACAGAAGTGCTGCAGGTGCAAACGTAGGAATGGAAAGAAAAGCAAAGAATCCTAATCATACGGGAGAAGAAGAATATAACTACTTCATGGCTGTTATATTCCCTGCTTCTCAATTGCATATTATTGATTACAACCGCGTTGTTAAGGACCTTAACGGCTTAAGTGAGGCGGATTTCATCAAAGCAATAGAGGAGAATTTCACGGTTGAGAACATGGGTAAGGAAATCTACAAACCTGCTAAGTTACATGAGTATTCCATGTACTTAAACGGAGAATGGTATCGCTTAACTGCAAAAGAAGGAACTTACAATGCAAACGACCCTATCGGAGTTTTGGATGTAAGTATCTTATCCGACAACTTATTGGACAAAGTTCTTGGTATTAAGGATTTGAGAACAGACAAGCGTATTGATTTTGTCGGCGGTATTCGCGGACTTGGTGAATTGAAACGCAGAGTTGACAGCGGTGAAATGAAAGTTGCGTTTGCTCTTTATCCTGTTTCAATGAATCAGTTGATGGAAATAGCAGATACAGGCAACATTATGCCGCCTAAATCTACTTGGTTTGAACCTAAATTGAGAAGCGGACTTGTAATTCACGAATTACAATAGTCTTACATATTAATATATGGTGGGAAATATTAAGTTTCCCGCCATATTGTTTTATTAATCGGGTTGCGTATTATTATGAAAAAGTTATCGTTTGCGGTAATCGCTGCATTAGTGTTTGCTTTTGTTTTCGTCGCATGTGAAGACAATGACGATTATTCTCATTCTGCGATATACGAATACGGCAACCGAAATCTGAATTCCGGCAAGATGAGTGTCATTGTCTTATCGGACGGAAGTAAAGCATGGAAAACCAACAAGTTTGAAACGTGTTATGTTAAGATACCTTCTGCAAATAACCCGGAATGGTTTGACATTGTTGCAACGGAATCGCAGATGTTACACAAAAGAGGGCAGACGGCTGACAACAGGTATCTTTTTATTCATGCGGATAACCCTGAAAATGCGTCTTTTCCTTATAATCGCGGTATTACCATTGAGAGTGGAATAAAAGTTATTTATTATGAAGGGAAAAGCGTTGAAGACGGTCATGCTTCTTACAGGCATTATATGACCGATCCGAAAGGAAAACTTATTATTTATGCCAATGACGGCAAATATATGCAAGGAGAATTTCACGGAACCTTGTATGATGTGTATGAGAAGGCAACTCATAGCGTAAATATACGTTTTAGCCGTATTCCTGTCAGTTTGGTGAAATAGGAATATTGAAAAAAGTTTTAGTAATAGAAAAACGAAACGGGATTTAAACCATTGTAAATTATATTTGTCTAAATCCTTGATGTGTTTTTTTTGTAAGATTGTTATTGAAAATAAGTAAAATAAACATAAATAAAAATGGAGACAATAAGGAAATTGAAAATGGCATTGGTGCTTGCAGTTGCAACACTGATGTTTTCCGGAAATGTTTTGGCAGTGCCTGCATTTCCTCATAGTGTAACGGTAAAGCAATCCAATGGAAAAATGCTTACTTATTTCATCTACGGAGACGAACATATTTCTTGGGTAAAAACTTTGGACGGATATACTTTATTGCCGTCCGAAAACGGTGATTTTGTTTATGCAATCACTGATGCAAACGGAGATATGGTTGCTTCTGATATGATTGCAAGTAATTATGAAGTGCGTTCTGCAAAGGAGAAAAAGTTTATTGCATCTTTGGATAAAGATCTTTTCTATTCGCAGCAGCAAGTAGAAGTATTTCAGCAGAGCAGAGCCTTGAAAGAGGATATTATCAAACGCAGTTCCGTGAAAAAATTTACAACCGATAAACCTAAGTTAATGGTCATTTTGGTAAGTTATTCAGATGTTAAGTTTGATTCTGCAAATGCCGTTCAATTCAAACATCAGATTCAGGATTCCGCTTATACAATTAACGGTTTTACGGGAAGTGTAAGAGATTATTTCCATGATCAGTCTTTCGGAACAATAGATCCTCAGTTTTCGGTCTTTGGTCCTGTAACTCTTCCTCGAAATCGTGCTTATTATGCAGGAAATAACAATGCAAATGCAAGTCAAATGATACGTGATGCCGTATCTATTATAGATACGATGTATAATGTTGATTTTTCTCAATATGATAATGACAATGACGGCAGAGTTGATTTGGTTCATGTTATCTTTGCAGGTAACGGTGCCAATACTACCGGACAGAGAAGCTCACAAATTTGGCCTCACATGTCGCAATTGTACCCTACTATGAATATGGACAACAAGAGAATTTCTACCTACGCATGTTCTTCCGAAACCAACTACAGTTGGGGCGGAAGCGGTAGAATTGACGGCATTGGTGCCGTTTGTCATGAAATGGGACACGCTTTCGGTTTGCCTGATATGTATGCTACCAATTACAGCAGTTCGATTCATCCTGCTTCTTGGGATGTTATGGCTGCAGGTTCTTACAACAACAATTCCAAAACTCCGCCTTACTACTCAATGATTGAGCGTGATATGATAGGTTGGGGTAATTTCCTTGAACTTACCGAAGGAGAACACAAACTTTATCCTATTGCCGACAGCAACAAAGCGTATAAGATTCATCTTTCCAGCAATGAGTATTTAGTTTTTGAATACCGTAATAAAGATAAATGGGATGCTTCCTTACCGGGTGTAGGTATGATTGTTTGGCATGCGGATACTTCCAAGTTTATCAATTGGGAGATGAGTAATTCGGTTAATAATGACCCTGATGACAGAGGATATTATATTTTTTGTGCAGGCAGAGAAAGCAATTTGGAAACAGCATCCACTCCTTATCCAGGATCTACCAATACAAAGGATATACATTATTTTAAATTGACTAACGGAACCGAGCTTGACGGTCATATTTTGAATATTCATTATGACGGAACTCCTGATTCTACGATTATTTTCAATTATACTAAATATCAGGATGTGAGATTTCAAACTTCCGTAACGGATATTACTACAACTTCTTTGAAAGTAGAAGGTGAAATTATATGTGATAAAGGAACGGTTACGGACAGAAAACTCCAATATAAGAAAACTACTCAAACAAATTATACTTCCGTTGATTTGACTGCTGATAACGTTACTTACGTTTTGAGCAATTTGACGGCAAACTCATTGTATAACATAAGATTGGCTGCTACTTTGGACGGCAACGTTTATTACGGAGCAGTTCAGACAATACAAACGGCATGTTATGACGGAATAATCAGCGAATTGCCTTGGGGTGACGGCTTTGAAGACGGACTTAACTGCTGGACTCAGGAATCAGTTAAAGCAACTTGGAAGAAATCTACAAGTGCAGTAGGAGGATCATTACAGCCGAGAAGCGGATCTTATCTGGCAGAATTGAGTTTCACACAGGATTATTACTCAACATCTTCTTCAAGATTGATTTCTCCTGTTTTTGATCTTTCAGAGTATGAATCAGCAACGCTTTCTTTCTACTATGCAGGCTATTCGGGTATTAGTTCTCCGTTAGTAGTTTATTATAGAACAAGTACAACCGGAGGATGGACTCAATTGGCAACATTCAATAATACCAATTCAGGTAATTCCGTTAGTTGGAAAACTGCAACCGTTGAAATGGCGAATATAGGAGAAACATATCAGTTCTCAATTGTTGCAAAAGATAACTACGGTTACGGATTTGCAATTGACGGTCTTCGTTTGGAAGGCGTTAAATCTTCGTCTTTGGCAGATAATGAAGGTATTGAGTTGTTGTTAGATGTTGTTCCTAACCCGTCAGTATCGGATGTGACCGTTATTTTAAAAGGATTTGAAGGCAGAACTCTTATAACGGTTACCGATGTTTTGGGAAGAGTTGTGGATAATATACAGGTAGAAGGACAGAATAATAGATTTGTACTTAATTCTTCTGCATATCCTGAAGGAGTATATTATATTAAGGCTACAAACGGAGAAAAAACTTTAACGGAGAAATTTATTAAGCGTTAAAAATCATTTATTAATTACTAATCTTTTGTAAACGGACTGAACTTTTTTTAGATTCAGTCCGTTTTTTCTTATGTTTTCAGTGTGTATTACAAGTATCGGTGTAAGTATTCTTCTTTTTATTATCTTAATACCCCAATATTTATATTTATTCTTGCGGATTATTGACTGTTTTTTGTGAAAAATAGTTGATAGTTTTCGGAAAAAGTTATAATTTTGCGGAAATTAACGGTGATTTTGAATGCATCATGATGTTTAATTCACATAAAAATAACTTGATTGTTGAAATAATTTCCTTATTGTCAAATATTTATTTGTCGGGCGGGGAAATTTGCAGACAGAATTCTGCAAATTTGAGTGCAGATTACCATATACGACCGTATTTCTACGGATTAATTTCAAAGAAACATAATTAAAATAGTATAATTTTTCGCAACACATTGTCTTTTTTCGGCAATGGCGGTTGCGAAGTATTTGTTTGTAACAATAAGCAATAAATTAGGATTACCGATAACAGAAAAGAAAAAATAAAAATATTTAACCAATAAAAAAATAAGTAATATGAAGAGATTTAGTAAAACCTTTGCGGCGATAATTTTCGCTGTCGTATTTGTTTCAAGTGCTTTTGCACAGACAATAAATGAGTCTGCTTTTCCTATAGATGAGGGAAAGGGTGATTTTTATTCTCTAAAATCATCCACTGATGTAAATAAAGATAAATTTACTGATGTAAACGGACAGAATGCAGTTGGTAAAAATTGGGATGTTAAATGCCATGATACCAAAGGTCCTATTTCAACAACAGATACCTACAAATCTTCGGAGGCTAATAAGAACCTTTATATAAAAGGTTATACAAATCACTATTCCGAGAAGGATTATGTTGTATTCAGTTTGTATTTGAAACCGGACGTTCCTGTTGAAATTGTTTCAGAAATGATTGATACGACAATTCTTGATGAAAAGGGAGGTTGGCATTCTTTTATTAAAATTCCTGTTGAACAGGATGGACATGAATTTACAATATACGGGGACTTAATTTCTGCTGATTTCAGATATTCTGCTTCTGGAGTCTTTAATTATGAAGTGTATGGAGAAATCGAATGTGTGAATGATTCATTGCAAGTTCTTTATTTATGTGATGCTTGGCCTAAATTCACAAAAGTAGACGGTATACAGCACTTCATATTGGAAAACACCTATTTTGGTTCTGCAACAGATTTAGATTTGACTGCAATGACAAAACTTAAGTCTTTACGTGTTAATAAATGTAGTACTCAAACTATTAAAGTTGCAAGTGACAGTTTGGTAGAAGTTAAGTGTTACGATAATAAAATGGTTGCAGAAGCATACGATAACTTGATGTGTCAATTACCTAATGTGGAAGACGGAAAATTTATTCCTTTAAAAAATAGTTCGGATCCTATTTCCGAAATATTTAGCAAAACTAATGCAAACAATGCATTGAGTAAAGGATGGTCTGTTCAATACAATGAAGGTGGTGATGTTCCTTCAACACTGGGAAACTTTGATTGTAAATCAGGTCTTGATTATGTTGAAAGCATAGAATTTTCACTTTATCCTAATCCTGCCGAAGAAGTATTGTTCATTGACGGTATTCAAAGCGAACAAGTCAGTGTTTATGATATAAACGGAAGACTTGTTAAACAGGTTGTAAGTGACGGAATGATAGACATCAGAGATTTGAACTCGGGTGTGTATGCAGTTAAGATACAAAATACGGTTAAGAAATTTGTTGTTAAATAATCATTAACTTAAATAGGAAAAGCGGGGTGTTGTAAATGGCAATTACCCCGCTTTTCTTTTAATCAAAAGCTTTGTAGTGAGAATGATTGGTTTAAAACTTGAATGAGAATAGTTTTCGATGATTGATATTTGTATGCAATAATGGAAAAGTGGCGGATAATGCGAAACGAAAAACGCTGCAATATGCTATAAATGGCAAATTATTGTGTTCCGAATAATGAAAATATTCGGACTGCTTTACTACAAAGAGTATATGTCCGAAAGAATGCGGAGTATTCCGAAAAAAAAAGTCTGTGATTTTATTCAAAAAGTGTGTGATTTCCGAAGTTTTCTTAATGATTTTGTCGCTAATCACGCTATTTTTTTACAAAAAAAGGAAGTCATAGTGCCATCCTGTTGATTTTTCGGTAAAATCATGACAGTTTCATTATGACTTCCTTTGCCGAAATTACATTTCAGCCTATCTTGACAAGGTTCTTTGTTGAGTTTGAACGGACGACCTTGAAGATGTACTTCTTGAAGGAGTGGAAGTACTTGTTTTTTGTTGAGTATTCGAGCGGTTCAAACTATTGGTTTTATTATTGGTATTGGTTGTTGTCCTGCGGGTTGTAGTAGTTGTGCGGTTATTCGATGAAGAATTTACACTGCTGTTGTTTTTATTTGACTGCACACTGCGATTTACAGTATTGCTGTTAGATTTTGTAGTGCTTGTACTGCGTTGTACGGCATTATTTTGTCTTGTTGTCGAAGAATTGTTTGAAGGGGATGTTGTAACAGTTCTGGTAGGAGTGGAGATTTTAGTAGTTGTAGTAGTGCTGTTTGTTGTCGGACGAGTTACTGCATTATTCACTCTGGTTGCATCATATTCTCTGTCAATATTCAGTTTAACGTCTTTCAGTTCTTCACTTCTTCCCGATATGGATTCACCGTCTTTCAAAGTAATTGAAGCAGGTCTTGCAGTTGTTGTGCGTGTTACGGCCTCTTTGTTAGTTGTTCTTGTTGTGAATGTTGATGCGTTTGTTGCGTTACGTTTTACTACTTCAGTATTGTTTGTTAAGTTCTCATCGGAGAAAGTTACCGTAGGATTCTTTCTTTTAAAATCGTTCTCCATAGTAGATTCTGACGGTACATCCTTTAACATTGCCATTTCGGTCTGTGAAAAATAGTTGCTCGTTGATATATTCGTGTAGTTTGTTCTGCCTATTGAGCCGTTTGTATTGTTTGAAGAAGAACTCGGCGTGCGACCTGTTTCACCTCTTCCCAATGCTACCGTAGAAGAATTGCGATTATTTGCAGCGTTGCTTACAACTGTGTTATAGGTTTTGTCAGAGTACCAAGATGAGTGCATATTATGGTGAGGATCAAAGCGATAATCGTGATTGTGTCTTGCACAATAGGCTGCGTAATAGCCGTCATAGTAGCCGTCTTTGTAACCCGAGCGGTATGCAAAGTTGTAATTGTAGCCGTAACGGAATGACCAGCCGAAGTATGTGTAATAGAAGAATTCCCAATAGTCTTCGCAGTTGTCTATTACGTCCAACGCATATTGTCTTGCCAACAATGAGTAACGTATTGCCGAACGATAGTTTCTGTAAAAGTATAAATCCTGAGCATAATTGTTATAGTACATTGCTCTTGACACCTTATTGGTTTGCCAATATGAATAGTAAGAAGCAATTTCGTATGCTTCATTGATTATATAGGAAGTTTGTTCAATGGTTGTCCGAGCCTGACGGCGGGAATACATACTTGCATTTGCAGATAAGGATATTACCGAAAAAACTATCAGTAATAATGTCGTAATTGTTAAATTTCTGTTTTTCATAGTGCAGATATTTTTAAGGGTTATTACTTTTTTTACTTATGCATTAACAAAATTTAAGCCAAATGTTTATCTTTTACGAAAAAAGCATTTGAATATTATTTTTTTGTTTTAACTTCGCAAAATTAATTAAAAATAATAAGATACCGAAATTTTATGAAAAGAATTTGGTTTATACTCATTTGTATCACTGTTTTCACATCCGTATCGGCACAAAACAAAAATACCGTTACAGAAGATTATATAACAAGGTACAGGGATATTGCAATAAATAACGAAAAGGAGTATAAAATTCCGGCTTGCATAACTTTGGCACAGGGAATAATAGAATCAGGCAGCGGACGCAGTACTTTGGCAAAAGAGAGTAATAACCATTTCGGAATTAAGTGTCATTCCGATTGGCAGGGTAAAAGAATGTATAAGGACGATGATAAGAAAGACGATTGTTTTCGTGTATATGATTCACCTGAAGAGTCTTTTAGCGATCACAGTATCTTTTTAACAAAAGGCAAAAGGTATGCTTTTTTGTTCGATTTAAGTATTGATGACTACAAAGGTTGGGCAAACGGTTTGAAAAAAGCAGGATATGCCACCAATCCTAAGTACCCGGAGTTGCTTATCGGTGTAATTGAGGTTTATGATTTGCAAAATGTAACTTCCGATAGTTATTATTTGGTTAAGGATTTGGCAAGTAATGACGCTGAAATTACTCCTGTCGATAAAAATATAACACCTAATGATGTTAAAGTGGAAGATAAAGAGCCTGTTAAACATAAAAAGTCTCTTGTTGAACGATTGTTCGGAAATACAAAATGGTATCAACGTCGTCATGAAACGTTTGAGCAACGCAAACGCAGAGAAATGGATGAGAAGATACAGAGAATGATTGATGAAAAGGACGTAAAGCGTACCGATTTTGAGATAGAATTTGAATAAATACTTTGAAAAATAAACGGAAATGAAAAAAATAGGTTTAGTTTTAACGGTTGTAGTATTAGGTTGTTTGTTGTCTTGTTGTTCGATAAGCAAACAACAAGGTTCCGATAATATAAAGATGCAGAAATTTACGCAACGCGATGATTATTCCTGTATAATTACGAATAATGGTATTACTAAAACGTATCATACTACGGGAATTTATGATTTGTATCACATACTTTGCACGGATAAGCAGTTCCTTAACGGAGCCGAAGTGACGGATCGTGCCATCGGTAAGGCTGCCGCTGCACTTATGATTATTGGAGGTATAAAAGAAGCTAAAACACCTTTGATCAGTACGCCTGCAAAGAATTTGTTTTTGAAACATGGTGTTAAGGTTTCCTTTGATAAGGAAGTTGATAACATTCTTAACCGCAACAAAACGGGATTGTGTCCGATGGAAAAGAGAATTGTTGATACGGATAACCTATATGAGATTTATGTTAAGATAGAAGAGTTTGTCAATGAGTAGATAAAAGGGACTGATTTTCGTCAGTTGTGCAGAAATTAAAACGAATCCGCAACGTTAGTATAATACACGACGGATTCGTTTTTATTTTCTTTCCGTAATTTTCAAACAAATTACTCCGCTATACGGAATGCACGGAGCGGAATAATATATTCAATCCGATTTACGGCAAATGCAAATATCGTTTTATTGATTTTGAGGAGCGGAATACATAATATAGTTCCATCTCGGGCATTCTCCGCACTTTGATTTCCGCCATGACGAACACGAACTCAAAAGACATCCGAAACAAATCACTGCTGCCAAAAGCAATATCTTACTTTTCCAATTCTTTTTCATTATTCAACTATTATTTTTCTTATAACACTGTCTTTATTTGAATAGAGCCTTACGAAATACGTACCTTTGTTTAGACCGCTTACGTCAATAGTCAGCCGTTTTGTGTTTTCATTGACCTGATAAGAATAAACCGTGCGGCCTAATCTGTCCAACAGGGTGATTACTCCCTTTTCTTTAAGCTTGTTTATTTCAACGGTGAGTTCTCTCCGCACAACGGTAGGATAAACTTTCAAATAGATACTTTCTTGTGCCTCATTATCAAGACCGACAGTGTAGTCCATCCCGTTAAAATGCATATAACCGTAGTATTGAGGGTCAATCCATTTCCAAATTTTATTATAAGTTATGTCAAATCTGCCGTACCAATCAACTTTATTGTAATCAGAAACATAGCAAGAAGATTCACCGCCTGAAAGTGTGCCTATAAGTTCCTGTTTAGAGTTAAACAAACCGCTTCCTGACGAACCGCCTTCCGTAATTCCGAAACCGTTGGAAGTTTTCTTCCATCTGACCATAACATGTGTGTCATAATCCCACACGTTCTCGTCATAGCCTATCTCTTGTGTCTTTCCGTTTACGGTAGATATTTTTTTTACGTCGCCTTGCGGGTGATGAATGCCTGCACAATCGGGTATTCCTATACAATCTCTTGACCAACCTGCCCAATAAGCATTAAAACTCTTCGGAATTGAATTTTTGAGTTTTAAAAGCATATAATCGGAATCTCCGTATCCGTATTTTTGATCGTAAGCCAGCAATTCACAGCCTGTAAGTGTAGAGTAGGACGGCTCTTTATACACATTGCTGCAACCTGAATAACTGTAATTGAAATAGAATTCAATCTGAGAGAAAGAAGATTTGTTTCTGACTTCCTCAATACAATGAGCGGCTGAAAGAATATAAGGAGTGCGGTCATTATTTGTGTTGTTAATTAACGTTCCAGTACACCAAGCCGCTTCATAGTTGGTTATAGGAATCAGCATTCTGACAACCGAACGCTGAACATTGCTGAAATTTTTCCCTTCGGAGCAGTTGATATTCACATTGCAGGAACCTGCATCCTGATAACCCTTGTAAGGCAAATCATCAATAAGAGTGTCTTCCGATTCTGCCAAATGTCTTTCATATTCAAAATCAATGATGTCTCGGAAAAAGTAACCGATTTTCTGAATTTTCAATTTGGCTTTTTCTTTTACGCTCTTAGGTTGATAATATTCCATAATCAACTCTTCTCCATACACGTAATCAGTAGCAAATAAGCCGTCATCCGAATTATTGTCCTGAGTATATGCCCCGAGTGTTTTGGATTTGGTAGGATTATAAAGGTAGAGTTCGCAATCTTTAGGAATGTAGAAATCATCCGAGTAAAAATTTAACGCCAAAGCCCCTTCACTCTTAATTCTTAAGACATAGATGTCAGCATCACTCAAAGAAATTTTCTCCGCTCTGTCAAAAAAACTTTCATTTACGTCAATAAGGACGGCACATGTATGAGGTTTGAAAAGACTCTTTTGTTGGCTTTCCCGATATAATAATTCATCAATATCGGGTGAGGAAAGAATCATAACATTTTGAAAACTCGGCATGAGATTTTCCGTTTTAAAGGAACGCGGCAGTTGTTTTGTCGAAATCTGTGCCGATATTGTCAAAGTCAATGATGATAATACTATGATAAAAACAAATATCTTTCTCATATATGTTATAAATTGTTTTGCATTCAAAACTTATCAACTGCAAATTCTCTGAGTATCCTTTGCAATTACGAGCAGATCTGAATGAATTTTTTTTATTTGAGGTATTACCAAACGACGATTATCGTTTATAATCACATAATCGCTTCGTTTTTGTTTCTCTTCTTGCGGCAATTGGTTAAGAATCCTTTGCATTATATGCTCTTTTGTCTGATTGTCCCTTTGTTGTACTCTTTCCAATATGAAATTCATCGGAGTAAATATGCTGATAATCTTGTCAAACATTGATTCCCAACCTATTTCATAAATAATGGCACTTTCCAATATTACATACGGAGAAGTTTGTTTTGTTGTCCAAATTTCAAAATCCTTTTTTACTAAAGGATGTATGCACTTATTGAGTTGTTCCAAAGAATCCTTGTCATTGAAAACCAAGTTTGCAAGTTTTTTTTTGTCTATTTGATTGTTTGTTATCACCTCTTTACCGAACAGATGCTCTATTCGTTCTACCATTTCCCGACTTTGATACAATTTCTTTGCTTCATCGTCCGACAAATACACACTTACTCCCAAGTGTTTGAAAACTTTGGTTATTAGTGTCTTTCCCGAACCTATTGAACCCGTAAGTCCGATTATTAAAGGATGATATTCCGACATTGATTTCTCAAATTTGTATCTTATTTAAACAAAATGTATTCAACTTTTTGCGGGTATATGTTGACAATTTTCACATAATCTGGGATATTGCTCAGATTTACTTTGAGTTTGTTACTCTTCGACATGGCCTCATCTGAACATACAACAAAGGCATTAAACTCTTTTTCGTTGATTTTTGCAAAATCTTTTACCGCAACACGGTAGCGTACCTTAACCTGTTTAGGCAGAACTTTGATATTACGTCCGTCTTCGTAGCGTACTGCTTTCACGGGAAGCATTGCAATATTTTCGGTATATTTTTCCGCATTTATTTTGACAGGTACATTAGTCATTCTGCAAGTTGCACCGTTCGGCAAATCCAAATCCAAAGGTACGATAAAAATTCCGCTCTTATTGATATTCTTATATGTAACGTTTTTGGTATTTACGGAATCGATTTTTTCCAACAACGATTCCGTTCCCTCAATTACCGCATCCTTTATCATCAGTTCGGCATCCGAGTACATATCATAAGGCTTTTGACATTTGAAAACGCATTTGTTTACAATTTTCACCCGTTTGGAGTATATTTTATTCCATTTCAACCGAACGGTAGATGGAGAAAGCGTAATATCCGCACCTCTGTAACCCAGAGAATGCATTATTTGAGATTTAAGTGCGGAAGACGGCAGATTGGCTTTACCATTTGAAAGATTGAGGTTAATTTTATCAACGTCAATGATTAAATCTTTTTTGTCGTGTTTTGATGAACGGAAAAGATATTCAAACCCGTTGGTTTTGATTCCTACCGTTATAATGCTGTCTTGAGTGAAATATTCAACATTGTGTTCATTGTTCGTAAATTTCAGTGTATATGCGGTGCTGTGTTGATAATCTCTGCCGTAAGTTATAAACAACCACAGAAAAAAACTAACACACAAGCAGATAACAAAATTAATTATCTGCCTGTGTCTTTTGAAAAATGAAATTACTTGTTCAAATATTTTTCTCACAAGTATTTTCTTTTAGGATTATTTTATATTATCTCTTTTCTGCAGGAGTATTACCGTTC
The DNA here is from genome assembly GCA_017477025.1 of Bacteroidales bacterium. Lineage (GTDB taxonomy): Bacteria > Bacteroidota > Bacteroidia > Bacteroidales > P3 > Scybalousia_A. The sequence continues at coordinate 14,512 of JAFUYA010000076.1, forward strand.
AACTGCCACATTGCAATTGAAGATTTTTCAATTTCAATGATGACATCATGTGCAATTTCCAGCATTACGGTTCTCTCTTTCACTTCTTTAACTTTGCCGTGCATACCGCCGACAGTCATTACTTCCTGTCCTTTTGCCAATTGTTCACGGAATTTCTTTTCTTCCTTCTGACGTTTTGTCTGAGGACGTATCATAAAGAAGTAGAAAATAACTATGATTATCAAAAGCATACTACCAATACCGCTGAAACCTTGGTTGCTTGTTTGACCGTTTGCTCCGCCGGCCATTAACATCACGTTTAAAAAGTTCATATCTTTTAAGTTTATATTTGATTAATTCTTTTTATTCTTATAAATCCTTTTCCGTTTATTCCCGTTCGCCCGCATCAAAATGCGATTCTTATGACAAAATCCGAATTTCGGTAAGGTATTCACACGATTTTGACGAATATTTATCTGACATCCGCTACGATTTTCAATACATTTCGAGACGGATTTGTATTAGACAATACGGTAACAAGTTTTTGTACTCTCATACCTTTGCTGCCTTTGGAATCGTAAGTAACGGAAATGACACCTTCTTCACCGGGTTTTATCGCACCGTGCGGATAATCGGCAATAGTGCAACCGCAATTGGCACTGACATCCGAAATTACCAAATCATATTTCCCCGTATTCTTAAATTTGAATGATCCCGTTACTTTCTCTCCGTCATTGATTGTGCGGAAGTCCAAAACATCGTTTTCAAACTTAATGGCTGCTTGATGTTCTACTACGTTTAAGTCAATATCTTCGGCATTTTTCTTACTGCATGCAGAAGATAAAACTACCAAACAGGCTGTTAATAATATAAAAGTCAGTCTTCTCATTGTTTTATTCTGGCATGAAAGTGTGAATAAGACTCCTGATTGTTCTCCGCCGTTTCAAAATACAACAGATCTTCGTCTTCGTCTTTATGAATTTTGTTGTCAATACGCAAATCGGTGATAATGCGATCCAATACTCCGTTTACAAACAAACGACTCTTGTCGGTAGAAAACTCTTTTGCCAATTCGATATATTCATTCAGCGTAACGCGTAGCGGAATTGTAGGACAATAGATGAATTCACTGATAGCCATTTTGATAATCAACACATCAATGTAGGCCAATCTGTCTTTATCCCAATTTTGTGAGCGTTTGTCTATGTATTCATCATATTCGGCAGAATGTTTGACCGTGTTGCGGAACAGATTACGCATAAAATCTCTGTCATTTTCGGCAGCATCTTCTTCGGATTTGTCAAACGGATAAGGAAGTTCCTTTTGAGCTGATTCTTCTTCGCCCCAAATCTTCAAAAACTGCAAAGTAACCTGACAAACATATTCATAGTCGCAGTCCCAAGTGAATCCTTTCTCGCAAATCAAATCATACAGATTCTCACTATGGATTATATAATTCTTAAACAACTGAACGACAATCTTTCTTTCCTCATCGTAGGTAACCGTTTCTTTATTCATGTAAGCAATGTAAGATTCACTTTGTCTGAAACGGGTCATCATGGAACGTAATACTTCACTTACCAAAGAAAAATTAATGTGCAGTCTTTCCGTTGCTTTTTTCAGTTCTTCGTGTTCGGCAAGTCTTTTCAGAAAAATATTATTTACAAAACGTAAGTTAGGATTTTTTTCTTCTTCCGTAGGATAAAATTTGTGTTTTGCTTCTTCTATTCTTGCTTCTTCCAAATCTCTGATTTCCAAAATTGCCGCTAACAGATATATCTCCAAATCATACAGCCTGGAAACATTAGCAAACATAAACTTTTCCTGTTGTTCAATACTCTCTTCTCCGCTTTTGTAGTACGCATATAAGGATTGCAGTACTTTTTGACGTAAAAAATGTCTGTTTACCATTAATCAACTGTCTTTAATTTCATTTCAGATTGCAAAGGTAAGTTTTTTTTTCGGTTTTATGACAATTCCGAATAAAAACTTTAAAAATAATTTTTGAAATCACGGAGATTGCTTTTGAAAATAGTGAGAAAAAATTTGAAATCAGTGAAAAAAGTTTTGTTTCAGACGGTTCAAAAATTATTTTGAACCGTCCAAAAGTTACTTTCAGACGGTCTGAAATATCATTTCAGACCGTCCTGACAAATTTCCTTTCACTGATTTCAAAAATTTTGTTAATGATTACAAAACTTTTCTCACACTTTTCAGGACTATTTTGCGTAATAGCTGGAGATTTGTATGGTTTTGTCAGTGTATAACTTGTTTTTTGTAAAATTTTGTTTAAATTTGCAGACTGGTTTTTTATTATTAACGGTATAATACCAATAAGTAACGATTATATATGGACAGATACGATTACAATTACACTCCGCAACGATTTAATATCTTGCCTCCTGTTTGCAAAAACTTGTTGATTATCAATACGCTTTTATACTTTTTGACCGTAGTTCTGCAAAACAGGGGTATAGATTTGACAAATATATTCGGACTTCATTTTTTCACAGCCGACAGATTTCATATCTGGCAACTGATTACTTACGCTTTCTTTCATGCGTCTTTTTCTCATTTGTTTTTCAATATGTTTGCCATTTGGATGTTCGGTTATACGATAGAAAATTTATGGGGAAGCAAACGTTTCTTACTATATTGTTTGGTTACTGCGTTAGGTGCGGCACTGATGCAGGAATTGACATATTTCTTTATGTACAAAGAGTTGGTTTTAGGCGACTACACTTCCGTCAATCTTAACGGTACAGCATTGGTTGCAAAGGATGTTTTTCTGAACAGACTTTGTACGATAGGAGCATCTGGAATTTGTTTCGGAGTATTATTGGCTTTCGGAATGATGTTCCCTAACGAATACATATATCTTTACTTTCTTGTCCCGATCAAATGCAAGTGGTTCGTTATAGGCTATTGTGCAATAGAATTGTTTAACGGAGTATTCACCACTTCGGACGGCGTTGCACACTTTGCACATTTGGGAGGAGCATTGGCAGGATTGTTTTTGGTATTGTTGTGGAAGAAGAATTCGGAGATATAATGCACAAATACAAAAAGGGAGAATATCGAGATCAATTCGTAATTGCTTACATTACCGACTTGGATGATTATCAGGATACGGTAGATTGGAGCATAAAGTTTTGTAATTTGTTGAAAAAAGGATTGATTCTCCTGTTTGTTGCCGACGAACAATACACTCAAATCACAACTCGGCAGGCTCAAGAGAAATTAAAACGTATAAATTCCGAATTGTCGTTGCCATATGTGCATTCTTATGCCGCTTTGAGCGGAAA